>JAFQMO010000039.1 GCA_017414385.1 Clostridia bacterium | reverse complement strand
CTTCACTGCTTTCCACCGGTCTGAGCGAATCGTATATGGAGGGGGCTGCTGTTTCATCTCCCTGCACGGTCGTTTCCGTGTGCATTTGAAAGAGAGAAATATCCAGTATCTCAGTATAAGAAATAAGCCACAAAACGAGACAAACCATGCTGAAAGTTAAAATGATGAGAGAGAGGATTCCGCATAATGAGAGCAGATTATCCTGCAGAGGCGAACGAACGCGGAATGGTGTTTTTTTTGTGGGCTTGGAAGACATGACAACACCTCCGATCAAAATGCGCAGATCATCTCTTACTTTGCGGGAAATCGGCTCCACACAAGAAACATCTGCGCGTTTATATTATTGTTTTTCTTCTGTGGATGCATTGGAGGGAGATTCCGTCGGAGTGTCCTTGTTCCCATGGGAGTCATCTTTAGAAACAATGTCGATTTCCGTTGTGTTCTGAAGCCCTGTCAAATTCCGTGTGTTTTTATTTTTGATGAGCAAATAGTTGACAAGACCGATGACGAGAGCAACCAAAAGAATGGCAATGGATGCGAGTGTCCTCTCCTCGGAAAGCATGATCGCGAGCACACCCAAAATGGAGCAGATACAGTACAGAATAGAAACAGACTGTCTTACATTGAAGCCCATGTCGATGATTCTGTGATGCAGGTGTCCGCGGTCTGCGGAAAACGGACTGCGTCCGCTGAGGATACGGCGGATAAATGCAAATGCGGTATCGAACAGCGGGTAACCGAAGATAATGATCGGAATCAAAAAGGAAACCACAGCCGTCGTCTTGAAAAGTCCGATGATGGAAACGACGGAAAGCATATATCCCAAAAAGAGAGCACCGGTGTCTCCCATAAAAATCTTTGCGGGGTTGGTATTGAACGGTAAAAAACCGATGCAGGCGCCGGTGAGAATGGCTGTGATCGTTGCAACGGCGAGATCTGTATGAAGCAAGGTAACGATCAACAGTGAGGTCGATGCGATTGCGGAAACACCGCAGGCAAGTCCGTCAAGTCCGTCGATGAGATTGATCGCATTGGTCATTCCGACAATCCAAAGCACGGTGATCGGTACTGAAAGGCTGCCGAAATCGAGATACTTGCCAAGAAAGCTGATGTAATCGATCCTGACACCGCCGATCAAAACGACGACCAACGCGGCTGCAACCTGTCCAAGCAGCTTCAGCCAGGGATTGAGAGAATAGATATCATCAAAAATACCGATGATAATAATCAATGTACCTCCTGCCCATGCTGCGACAAGTGTCGGCGTGATATCACAGAAGAGAAGCGTGGAAACGGTAACGCCGATAAAGATCGAGAGACCTCCAAGGCGCGGAATGGGCTTCTTATGCATGCGGCGGTTGTCCTTTGGGACATCGATCGCGCCGAGCTTGTATGCAAGCACACGAACGATCGGTGTCATGGTGAGGGAGATGATACCCGCACACACTAGGGCAACGAAAACCCGTATATAGATGGAGTCAATCATATTGCCAAACAACATCCGATCGGGGATCGGTGTTCCTTTCGTTTTTTTTTGGAAGATGCAGCTTAGAACTGCACAAAGCCGACCTTACGGTAAACCTTGGAGAGGGTCTTTCGTGCCAGATAAGATGCGGTTTCCGCACCGTTCTTTGCGACGGCTTCAAGATAAGCCTTATCCTTCATCAGCTCCTTGAAGCGGGACTGTACGGGAGCGAGTGCGTCCGCACAAGCCTCGCCGACTGCGAGCTTGAAATCACCGTATCCTTTTCCTTCAAAATCCTTTGTGATCTCCTCAAAGGATTTTCCGGTGAAGCAGGAATAGATAGACATGAGGTTGCTGACACCGGGCTTATCCTCTCCGTAACGTACGACCGTATCAGAATCGGTGAAGGCAAGATTGAATTTACGAATGATGGTGTCCTTGTCGTCGAGGATGCGCACCGTTGCATTTTCGTTTGCATCGGACTTGCTCATCTTTTTGGTCGGCTCCTGCAGGGACATGATCTTTGTCCCTGTCTTGGGCATATAAGGCTCCGGAATGGTAAAGGTATCGGAGTAAATAGAATTGAATCGGACAGCAATGTCACGTGTCAGCTCAACATGCTGCTTCTGATCGATACCGACAGGAACCAGATCCGCCTGATAAAGGAGAATATCCGCCGCCATAAGGACAGGATAGGTAAAGAGACCTGCATTGATATTGTCGGCATTTTTGGCGCTCTTATCCTTGAACTGTGTCATGCGGGAGAGCTCTCCAAACATGGTGTAGCAATTTAAGACCCATGCGAGCTCTGCATGCGCACTGACATGACTTTGGATAAAGAGGGTATTCTTTTCGGGATCAAGACCCGCAGCAAGATAGAGTGCGAGTGTCTCATAGGTGCTTTTCCGCAGATTTGCGGGATCCTGACGGACGGTGATCGCGTGTTGATTGACTACGCAGTACAGGCAGTCGTAATCCTCCTGAAGTGCAGTCCAATTTTTGATAGCACCGAGATAGTTTCCGATCGTGAGATTGCCTGTGGGCTGAACACCTGAGAAAATGCGTTTTTTGGGGGTATTTGTTGCTTGATTCATATTTTGCATTCCTTTTTATTTTGATATTCTGAAACGTTTTGTCCAAAAACATATTAAGGCTATATTCACAGAATATTATACCATATTTTGTCTGTTCATTGCAATAGAGAAACGGAATTTTTCGATGCTTTTTCAAAAATCTTTTGTTTTCGTCATGAAAATACAAAGAAATATCGAGTTTTTGTTAAAATTTTCCGATAACTCTTTACTATTTCCGTGCAGAATGGTATAATAAAAGCAACGGATACATTTTGATGCTTGAAGGACTGCGGATGGCAGTTGTTTTCAATGAACGGAAAGGGGAATTGTGCATGGAAATAGAAGAACGCAACTCAATACCGCTGCAGGAGGTCATTGATTATTTTCAATTGGAAAAGGGTTATTTGCCGGCGGATATTGCCACCCGAAACGTGACCAACAGAGAGATCAACCGTCCCGGATTGCCTCTCAGCGGCTTTTTGAACTATTTTGATGCCTCCCGGATTGCGATCATCGGCTTTACGGAGTATAAATACCTGGAATCCTTGGAGAGCGAGGAAAAATATCAGCGTATATCAACGTATTTGCAGCAAAAGCCGGTGGCTGTCGTTTTTGCTTCGGACATCGCTATTCCCGAGGTTTTTTTGATCGCGGCAAAGGAGAATGACGTTCCGGTGCTGAAGACCGCGCTTGATGCCTCGTCCTTCATGGCTGCATTGATTTCACGTCTGAATGTACGTCTGGCGCCGCGTATTACCCGTCACGGTGTTCTTGTTGAGGTCTACGGTGAGGGTATTTTGATTCTCGGAGATTCCGGTGTCGGTAAATCGGAGACGGCGATCGAGCTTGTCAAGCGCGGACACCGATTGATTGCGGATGATGCGGTCGATATTCGGCGGGTTTCCGCGACAACGCTTGTCGGTACCGCTCCCGAAATCATCCGTCACTATGTCGAGCTTCGCGGTATCGGTATCATTGACGTTCGCCGCATTTTCGGTATGGGTGCTGTCAAAGAAACGGAGAAGATCGATATGATCATCAACCTTGAGCCTTGGGTTCAGGGAAAGATGTACGACAGATTGGGACTCGATCAGGAAATGACGGATATTATGGGGATCCTCATTCCTACAACAACGATCCCCGTCAAGCCCGGACGAAATCTCGCTATTATTGTTGAGATCGCCGCGATGAATAACCGACAGAAAAAGATGGGCTATAATACTGCTGAGGAATTCAACCGCAGACTGATGAGCCAAATGGGCATCGAGGAATAACGGGTGTCAATCTTTTCAAGAAGTTACAAAAAACTCTTGACACACCGACAAAATTCTTGTATAATGAATATAATATCGCATATGCGATGAAAGATATCGAAATAAAAGGAGTTACACTATGTACACAATTGGTATTGACCTTGGCGGAACCAACATTGCCGCCGGTATTGTTAACGACAAGTATGAGATCATCCAGAAGGCGAGCGTTCCGACAGGTGCGGACAGACCCGGTGAGGAGATCGTAAAGGACATGGCTGCACTCTGCAAGAAGATTCTTGCGGAAGCATCTCTTACAGAGGCTGATATTGAGTACATCGGTATTGCAACCCCCGGTACCGCTGACAGTGACACCGGTGTTGTCGTATATGCAAATAACCTTCCGTTCCTTGATTTCCCGATTGCAGACCTTCTCAAGAAGTACATTGCTGTTGATCGCGTTCTGATTGAAAACGATGCGAACGCAGCTGCAAAGGGTGAGGCTGTTGCAGGCGCTGCAAAGGGTTACGCAAATTCTGTTATGATCACGCTCGGCACAGGTGTCGGCGGCGGTATCATTATCGATAATAAGGTCTATTCCGGATTTAACCACGCAGGCGCTGAGCTTGGTCACATCGTTATCGAGTACGACGGTGTTCCTTGTTCCTGCGGCAGAAAGGGTTGTTGGGAGGCATACAGCTCCGCGACTGCATTGATCCGTATGACTCGTGAGAAGATTGCGGAAGCAGGCCATTCCACAAAGATGTGGGATATGGTAGAGGGTAACCTTGACAACGTATCCGGCAGAACTGCATTCACAGCAGCGAAGGAAGGTGACAAGGCAGGTCAGGAGGTCGTTGATAAGTATATCGGTTACCTTACATCCGGTCTTGCGTCCATCATCAACATCTTCCAGCCTGAGGTTCTTTCCATCGGCGGCGGTATCTCCAATGAGCGCGACAACCTTCTCAACCCGATCAAGGAGCGCATCAAGGGCGAGACCTATTCCCGCGATAACATCAAGGCAACGGATATCCGTATCGCAACACTGCGCAACGATGCAGGTATCATCGGTGCAGCTGTTCTCGGCAAGTAATTTTTGAATCGTTACGCCGCGGCTTCTTTTTCGGCCGCGGCATTTTTGTGAATTATTTTTCAAGGGAAGAAGGAGACGTATATGGGGCTGCCGTATTGGCTCTTGATGAAAACAAATTCGCTCTTTCCTCGTACCGTTCACCCCCTGAATCTGCAAAATGACGGCGAGAAGACGTATGCCCGTTGGCAGTTTGAAAAGGGGTACGATACGATCCGCCTGTATATGGAGCGCTTTTCCAAGGAGGAGATGTTCCTCGATAAGGATGTGCTCGATATGGGATGCGGAGCCGGCGGAAAAAGCATGTATTATGTTTCAATCGGCGCACGTCATGTGACAGGGGTGGACATCGTAGAGCATTACAGAGCGGAATCTTCCGCTTTGGCAGAAGAGCTTGGTTATCGGGATCAGTTTACCTTCGTTCTTGCATCGGCATACGATCTGCCATTTGCGGACGCATCCTTTGATACGGTTATCATGAACGATTTTATGGAACATGTTGACCGACCGCTCGATGCCTTGAAGGAAGCGATCCGTCTGGTGCGCCCGGGCGGAAGGATCTATGTCAATTTCCCGCCGTATTACCATCCGACAGGCGCTCATCTTTCCGATGCGATCAATATCCCGTGGGTACAATTGTTTTACAGCGAATCGGTTATGATCCGTGCATACAAGGAACTGATACGCGGTGTTCCCGATGAAAAGGAACGCCTGGATCTCCGTTTCTATACCGACGATAAAGGTGTAGAGCGGATCGGATATATCAACCGCATGACCTTGAAGCGCTTTAAGAATATATTGCGCACATTGTCGATCGAGCCGTTTTATTACAAGGAAGTTCCGCTTCGTCCGTATCTGAAGCCGCTTGCAAAGCTTCCGATCCTACGGGAATTGTTTGTGAAAATGGCAGTGTGCGTGATCTCACGATGAAAAACGATGTGAGATGTTTTGTAGAATTAACTGATAATGAAAAAGCCTTCTCCCGGGGAGAAGGCTTTTTTACTTAACAGCGCAGGGGGAGGCGAGAATAACTTATTGTTTGGTCAATCGAAATCGACTGTATGGTAAAACCAGATGATCCCTTGCTTCTTTTGCAGAGAGAGTGGGATGCCGAACTGCAGCTGCTCTCCCGTCAACTGCATCATGTCGCCTGTTTCCATGTCCTCAAAGAAATACAGTGCATCCGGAGAACGGACTGTCATGTACAGAGGAAATGTCTCCTCCTCGGAGTCTGTACCTCGAATGAGTTGAATCAATCCCTCATTGCGAGAAGGATTGTCAAGCTGGATTGCGAACCAACCGCTATCCGGCATTTGCGCATTTTGCAGCCAATAAAAATCAGAATCAAGCAAGAGAGGACAAGCACGGCGCCAGATCGACAGCATGATGTGTAAGTCATCAGGCATGCTCTCCTGCATACATGGAACAGCAGGAATGGAAAGAATGGGCGCGATAGCGGCATGAATGCTGAATTTGTCAATGGAGAGAACGGTTGCTGCGGAATCGCTGTCGTTTTTTTGATGTGATATGCCAAAGAGAGTATCATAGAAGCATGGAAACCACTCAAGCATGAAACGGCGTTGATTTTCACGTGCTTGGAAAGAGGTGACCAAGGACTCTGAGAGATGGGGAATCACACGCTTGACGGTATCCAGATCAAACCTGCACATCTCATCGGTATCCAGCTTGATCCAAAGCCCCGGATTTCGCTCAAGGAGCATATCCAAATATAAAAGAAATCCCTGTGCAAACAGATTTTCTTTCACACCGATCCGATCTTCCTTTTCATCATCTGCGGGTGGCAGCGTATCCAAGCAGCTGTTGCATTCATAGACGGTGATGTCAAGCTCCTTGATCATATGGTCGGTATGTGCGGTCATTCGTTCACGGGTGATAGGATCACTGAGGTCGATCGGCTGATTCTCTTGCGAGGTCACCGCGGAACAGAGTGCCATTTCATGTTTTTCACAAAAAGCAGCGATTCTTGTATACGTGGAGTCAGGATCCTCGGTATTGGAGGGATAAAAACAGATCTTTTGTGATAAAGGTACACCGTCTACTCGTGGAATAACATGTGTAAGATACCACCTTCTCCATAAATTACAACCACTGCTGCTGTCACCGTCATAGGCAAGCATTGTTAGTCTCGGGGAACGGATCGTCTCGCCGGGAAGGATGCGCATATGACAGTGTGCCTGCCCGATGCGGACATCTGTGACATCCGATTCATGCGTGTATATGGCGTGCCAGTTGGCGGGATAACCGATGGCAAGATTGACACCCCGGTCCTCAAATTGGAGACGGGAATAAGGGGAAATTCGGTCTGCGGCAGACAGCCGGAATCCTTCTGTGCATGCGGCTAAAGAAGCCTGTTGTGTTTCAAATGCGGAAACGGGATCCGCGGTGTTTGTATACAGCAGGGTCGGAGATGCTCCGGTAATTGCCGTATGGATACAAATGTCGGAAATAATGGGAGACGGGCGATCGGCATGATTTTCAAAATAAGCGATCCATTCCGTTACGGGAAAATCGAGATAGCGCAAGGCTTGAACGGTAATTGTCAGACCGCTTGCGTGCTGACCGATGACCGTATACCGAACGATGCTTGCATCGATCTGTTCCCGATTGACGGTCGGACGGAAAAATTTCGGAATACCGTGGTAGTTGATCCCGTCGATCGTATAAGATACGGGGACCTCTTCCGGAGAATGAAACTGAAGAATTTGAAAGCGGTGTGCCATGTCTGCCTTTGCCGTATATGCTGCCATAAAAACTCCTTTCATGGTCTTTGTCGGATTTGTTATCCATATAATGAACCGAGACGATATAAACGATCGATCTCATTATAGCACAGTCATGGAGAAAATGCAAGGAAAATGAGAGAACTGTTTTTGATCATTACATTGTTTGCAGTACTGCTGCTTTTGCTTTTGCCAATGGTCGGGCACCATACAGACGGTGAGAATACGGAATCTTCTGCTGAAGAAGAAACGAGCGGCTTGCAGACGACCATCGCGGAAAGTACACCGACCACCTATCCCGAGGAAGCATCTGATTTTTTGTCGGACACCGATATTTTGGTAGAGGTTGATTGCCGCGATGGTGTAAAGTCTCTTACACTGGATTCCTATTTATGCGGGATTCTGATGGCGGAGCTGCCGCTTTCCTTTGCGGACGAAGCTTGGAAGGCTTTGGCAGTCGCAGCACGCAGCTACGTGCTGTATCGGATGGAGTGTGGATTGCCGCTTTCCGATGACAGCACAGTATGCACGGCATATCTCTCAGATGCAGAGGCGAGAAATCGTTTTGGGGATCGCTATCACGATATCTTTCAGAAAGCAAGGCAGGCGGTGACCGAGACTGCACATGAGGTGCTGTTATATGACGGGGAGATCTGCTGCACGGTTTTCCACGCGATGTCGTATGAGAAAACAGAGGATGCATCTGCCGTATGGGGAGGGGAGATCCCGTATCTGATATCGGTAACGACTCCGGAGCCAAGAGGTTTGGAGGGTATTTATACGAGCGTTACCATGGATAAGGATACGTTTTTGTCTGCGCTGTCTTTGTCTGATCTTTCACTCTTTCGTATCCGCCGAACCGACAGTGGCCGTATTATGAATATGACCTTTTGTGCTGACGGAAAAATGATTGGATTTTCGGGTATGGATCTGCGTCGTATATTTTCACTTCGTTCTACAGACTTTGTGTTCAGGGAAACTGAAAACGATTTTGTTGTCTTTGAGGTCTATGGGTACGGACATGGCGTGGGGATGAGTCAGTGGGGGGCACACATCATGGCGGAGGAAGGGTGGGATTATCGACAGATATTATATCATTATTATCCAAATACGGTATGTGCTGTGATGTGAGTGGATGTGTCTTGCATTTTCCAAGGATGTGTGGTATAATAAAAAAAACATTTGATGCGGTCAGAAAACAATGGATCGACGAGAGGCAGGGTGACGGTATGAAGGTATTGATGACCACGATGAAAATGGATATCGGTGGTGCGGAGACCCATATTCTTGAAGCGGCAAAGGAGCTTGCCATGCGCGGAATTACGGTGTATGTAGCTTCTGCCGGCGGTGTTTATGAAAAGGAATTGACACAGGCAGGTGTGCATCATGTGTATGCGCCGCTGGATACCAGAAACCCCATAAAGGTCATACGGGCATTTCGTATCCTCTGCAAGCTGATCCGTGAAGAGCATTTTGATGTTGTACATGCACATGCAAGGATCCCTGCTGTATTGTGTCATCTGATTTGTAAAAAGTATCGTGTGCATTTCGTAACCACCGCACATCTTAATTTTTCCGTAAACGGTCTTTGGAGATTGCTCTCCCGTTGGGGGGAACGTACCGTTGCAGTCAGCGATGATATCAAGCAGTACCTGATCGACGATTACGGGGTTTGTACCGACAATATCAGTGTGACGATCAACGGGATCAATACCGAAACCTTCTCTCCGGACATCGATCCGTCTTCGGTCATGAAGGAATTTGATCTTGCAAAGGACAAGCGGCGTATTGTTCTTGTCAGCCGTATGGATACTGACCGCAGTGAGGCCGCGATCCAGCTGGCGGACATAGCCCCGCGTCTTTATGAAGCGTACCCTGATGTTGAGATCCTTCTTGTCGGTGACGGCAATGACTTTGGCCGCTTACGGGAATCGGCGGAACGCGCAAACCGTACAGTCGGCAAAGAAATCGTCAAAACAACAGGAGCACGGACCGATATCAACCGTCTCATTGCGGCAGGAGAGATCTTTATCGGTGTATCCCGTGCTGCATTGGAAGCAATGGCTATGGAGAAACCGGTCATCGTCGCAGGAAATCAAGGGTATCTCGGTATCTTTACCGAGGACAAGCTTGCACTTGCCTATGACTCCAATTTCTGCTGTCGCGGATGTCCGATGACAGACAGAGATACCTTGTGTGCGGATGTCCTGAGGCTTTTGTCTATGTCAGACAGCGATCGTGCACTCCTCGGAAAAACAGGGCGTGATACGATCATGAAATACTATTCGGTTTCCCGTATGGCACAGGACTATATCGATATGTATGAGGCCGTCCGCCCCTTTGCTCCTTATAAATACGGAGACGTGCTTTTCTGTGGATACTACGGATTTGGCAATACGGGGGACGATTCGCTTTTGCGTGCGATCATTGAGAATTTGCGCAAGCATCAGCCTGACATCAGAATTACCGTGATGTCAAAGACCCCGAGGCGGACTGCTGCGATCTACGGTACACATGCCATTCACCGTTTTTCGCCGTTTGCGGTCCTGCGTGCAATGAAGCATGGAAGGCTTTTGATCTTCGGCGGAGGCAATCTCCTGCAAGATGGCTCCTCAAGACGTTCTCTTTGGTATTATACACTGATGATCCGTCTTGCAAAGCGAATGAAGATGAAGGTTATGGTCTATGCAAACGGTATCGGCCCCCTGAACGCAGAGAAGAGCAGACGTGCTACGGCGGCCGCACTTTCCGAGGCTGACTGTATTACGCTGCGTGAGAGGGCATCCGTGGAAATGTGCAAGAAGCTGGGCGTTTGCTGTCCTGACATTCGTTTGACGGCTGACCCCGCGTTTACCTTGCGGGAAGCGAACGCAACATGGACTGCCGTAAAGTGCCGTGCATTCGGCATTGATGCGCAAAAACGTTATTTTATGCTTGCACTTCGTGATTGGAAAACAGATGCGGAATCGAATATGAAAAAAATCGCAGCGATCTGCGATCGGATTGCCGATACTTACGGTATGATACCGGTATTTTTGCCGATGCATGATCCCCTGGATGTTGAGGTCAACCGTAAGACTGCAAGCCTTTGCCGCTGTGAAACGGTGTTTTTGTCAGGCCTTACTGGAAGTGAGATCCTTGGCATCATGCATCATATGGAGTTTGTGGCGGCGATGCGGCTGCATACACTGATATACAGCACGACGGTCGGCGTTTCCTCTCTCGGTATGGCGTATGATGAAAAAATTACTGCATTTATGGATTCCATGCAGCTTCCGTGTGTATCAGCTGATATTGAAGAAGCATTATTTATGGAACGTATCGCCGACCTTATTGTACGTAAGGAAGAGCTGCATGAGATGCTGACGAAAAAAATCAAAGAATCCAAGCTTTTAGCAGACGGAGATGCGCAGTGTGCATTGCGTATGATCGGTCTGTTATCGGATTCTTGATCCACACACCGTTTTTATGGGATGTGTACCGATCGAATGAAAAAAGGGGGGGCTTTTGTGATCACATTTCTGTATGGGAGAAGCGGCAGCGGAAAATCGTATGCAGTAACTGAGGAGATCGGTAAGAAGCTTGCGCGTGGAGATGATGTGATTTTGCTTTGTCCCGAGCAGGAGGCAGTAGTCGCAGAGCGCCGATTGACGGAGACCTTTTGCGGCAAGATCCCGACCGATCGCCTTGAGATTATGAATTTCGGTCGTTTGCCGGAGTCTGTTTTTCGGCTTCTCGGCGGCTTGACCGTCAAGCAGATCGGTGATGGCGGAAGACGCCGGTTTATGCAGAATGCATTGATGCAATGTGCCCCGTTCTTAAAGGAATATCGGCAGTGTGTATCTGACAATACGATGATCGACCGCCTGGTTTCTGTGATATCCGAGTTCAAAATGTTTTGTGTTACACCATCGGATCTTGAGGGGGCGGCAGATACACTTCTTTCCAAGGGAAGTGTCTATCGCAGGCTTGGCGATAAGGTTTCCGATCTATCCTTACTGATGGCTGTGTATGACGAGCTTTTGCACGCGGAATATCATGATGCGCAGGATGTACTTTCCTATCTCGATGAAAGGCTTGCCGCGGATGGCGCAGCATTCTTTTCGGGCAAGCATGTTTATTTGGACGGCTTTCACGGATACACAGCGCAGCAGTACCGCATCATCCGCCATATTTTTGCGTACAGTGAATCTGTGACGGTTACGCTTGCCTGCGATCCGCAGGGGGAGCGGGAATGGATGCTTCGTAAGGTTTATGAGATGGAAAAAAATCTTTTTTCCATTTTGAGAGATTTGAATCAAAGTGCCGAGATTCGTGTGCTGCACGGGAACCGGCGCGCACAGCATCCGGCGCTTTGTTTTCTGTCGGAGAATCTGTGGCATCTTGCCTCAAAGGAAGAATCGGTGTCACAGGGAGCAGTATCCGTATTTGCATGTGAAACGCCGTTTGATGAGGCGGAAGCGGTTGCGATGGATATTTGCCGCTACATTCAAGGAGGCGGAAGATACCGCGATATCACCGTTGTTCTCCGCGATGTCAGCCGATATACGGGTATTCTGGATGTGACCTTCGAGAAATATGGGATACCATGCTACATGTCAAAACGAACAGGTGTTGTGTCAAAGCCGCTTTTTCGGTATTTGCACCATTTGTTCTCCATTTATATCTACGGTTGGAAAACGCGCGATGTGATCGGTATTTTGAAGACCGGTCTTTTCTGCGTTGATCGTAATGCATCCTTTTTGTTCGAAAACTACGTGACGAAATGGAATATTTCCGGTAAACGTTTTACCGAAGAGGATGACTGGAATATGCATCCCAAAGGGTACAAAGAGGAGATCACCGCGGATGATATTGCGGAGCTTGCACAGGTCAACCGTGTTAAGCGCGTGCTTTCCGATACACTTTTTTCTTTTTATGAATCCCTTTATGAAAAGAAAAATCCCGTTACTGTGAGAGGAATCTCCACAGCGCTGTGGGAACATTTGATGCACATTGAAATGCCTGCCATGCTGGAACGCAGGGCCGTGCAGGAGGAATCATACGGTGATGTCACTGCAGCATCTGAGACAAGACAGCTTTGGGATGCTTTGGTTTCTGCGATAGACACGCTTGTGTCCGTAAACGGTGATAGGATTTGTACCGCACAGGAATATTTATCTTGCTTCGACCTTTTGGTCGGTGATCTCGATATCGGTACGATCCCGTCTTATTGTGACGAGGTCGTTGTCGGTGATGCTGCTCTGATCCGTCCCGATGCACCGAAGACCGTGTATCTGATGGGAACGGTCGACGGCGTATTTCCGCAAACACCCGCGGAGGATACGCTTCTTTCCGATTATGAAAAGCAGGTTCTGGCGGGACTTGGTGTGGAGCTTTCTGCCGATGTCAGCGCAAAAATGCGTGATGAGCTGTTTTATTTTTACTGTGCGGCGACATCTGCGTGTGAGCGTGTGGTCCTGACATATCCGCTTGCAGATCTCAGCGGAAAATCGTTCAGAGCGTCGATCGGAGTAGAACGGATTCTCTCGATGTTTCCGGATGTGAAGCAATACAACCCCAATCATTGCGAAACGATCGACCGTGTGCTTCGTCCGTATCCGTCGTTTGAAATTATGGCATGCAGCAAGGGGACACCACTCGGTGATGCGCTTGCAGATTACTACCGTGCTTATTCTGAGGTGGATGCTCGTTACCGTCAGTGGTTGGATACGCTGCAGCAGCCGCTTGTTGTCAGACGGAACCGCTTGAATGACGAAACACTGAAGCTCCTGTTCGGCGATACTATGGCTATGACACAGTCGCGGCTTGAGAGCTATGTCATGTGTCATTTTGCGTATTTCTGCGGATACGTCCTGAAGCTGCAGGAGCAGGAGCGGGCTGCATTTGGCGCGGCGGATATCGGAAACTTTGTTCACTATGTTTTGCAGGGATTTATGGAGCGTTACGCAAGGACGGAGGATAAATCTCTGTTTGATAACGATTCTTATCTTGATGAGATCGTGTCTGAGTATCTTGGCATCTACATGCGCAACGTTTGCGGGATGAATGAGAATGACACACGCTCAAGCCGTGTACGTCACCTGTTCTCCGGATTACGGAGAAACACGGTTTTGATTGCAAAAAACCTGATACGTGAATTTAAAAACAGTGATTTTGTCCCCGCAGACTTTGAACTGCCGATCGGCGGTGATGATGGCCGTGCGGTTCCTGCACTGAAAATCACGGCTGAGGACGGTACAAAGGTCCGCATCTACGGTAAGGTGGACCGAGTAGACCTTTTCGAAGAAGACGGAAAGACGTATATCCGAGTCGTGGATTACAAAACTTACGTCAAGAAATTCTCACTTGACGATGTTGCGGCCGGGATCAATATGCAGATGCTTCTGTATTTGTTTTCTGTTTGGAAAAACGGATCGTCTCGCTATTCGGGAGAGCTTGTTCCCGCCGGCATCCTTTATATGCAGGTCAATCCTGCAGAAAAGACGTACGACTGTTTGCCGCAGCGGGAAACGGTTGAAGCCGGTGCTGAAGAGACCTTGGAGAGAAGTGGTCTTTTCTTGAAGGATATGCGTGTGCTTGATGCCATGGAGCACGGTCTTGGAGCGCAGTTTATTCCGATTAAGCTGAAGAAGGACGGAAGCTTCTCAAATGAGCGTTCTATCGTTTCACTGGAGGAATTCGGTTCTTTGATGCACAGCGTCGAGAAGACGGTTTGTGCGCTGACCATGGAGATGAGACGGGGAAATGCGGATGCGTACCCGATCTCCAAATCCAATCCGGACACGGGAAAGGATCCGTGCCGTTACTGTAAAATGAAGCCGGTCTGTCGGGCAACCGGCAGATAAACTGAGGAAGGGGGACTTTCGAATGCGTGAGCTTGATCCAAAATGGACAGACGGCCAGCGCAGTGCCATACGTATGCGCGGTGAAACGATGCTGGTTTCTGCTGCGGCTGGCTCGGGAAAAACGGCGGTTCTGACAGAGCGCATCATCGACCGATTGCTTGATGAGGAAAATGCGCTCGAGCTTTCCTCCGTTCTGGTTGTTACCTTTACCAAAGCTGCAGCAGCAGAACTGAAATCGAGAATTCGGAAAGCACTTGACACAGAGCTTGCAAGAAATCCCGATAATCATCGCCTGCAGACACAGCTGCTTGCTGTCGGCGGAGCAAAGATCTGTACGATAGACAGCTACTGTCTTGATTTGATCCGTTCACATTTTGATATATTGGGATTGTCTCCGCGCGTTTCGGTCATGGACGAGGCGCAGGCAGCACTTCTGTCAAAGACGGTAATGAATACTCTCATTGACGATTATTTCGACGGAAATATTGTCGATGCATCTGAGAAGATTGACGATTTTGGTGCCTTTACGGATCTGTTTGTAACAACCAAAACCTCAGAAACGCTGGCAGATATTTTTATTAAGATCAGAACGACACTCAACACCTTCGAGGAGGGGACCGTTTCCTGGCTACGTGCACATACATCAGTTCTGCGTAAGTTCAGTGACATTGATTTTTTGTCTCATGAAAATCCGCTTGGTGCGCAGCTGCGCCGTATCCTTGATACATTGATTCAGACGTGGACACCCGAATATGAGGCGATGGTCTCCTTTTTAGACACCGATGCGGTTTATCAAAAGAATTACGGCGAATGCTTTTTGTATGAAAGGGACTTTCTCACGGGTCTTTCCAAGCTGATGCAGGAGGGGCTCGGTTATGATGCCATCCGTTCATATCTTCACTCGTTTGCAGCACCGAGAATGAGGAGTGGAGTCCGCGGTGATAAGGTCACAGAGGAAAGCATCTACTATAAGGATCGTCACAAAGCATTTCAGGAGCATCTCAAGGAGATCAAGGGCCGATATTTTTCAATGAGCGGTGCGCAGGTGACGGATGTGTGCCTGATGCAGGCAAAGGTCACAGAATCTCTCAGTGTCTTTCTTTCGGTATTTGAGAGACGTCTGTCCGAGGAAAAGCGCAGACGCGGTGTCCTTGATTTTGATGACATTGGCAGGATGGCGCTGCAGCTTTTGTGGGATGCGGAAAATGAATGTCAAACGCCGCTTGCACGTGCCGAATCGAAACGTTATTCGGAGATATTCATTGATGAATATCAGGATGTCAACCCTGTGCAGGATCGGATCTTTGCATCGATTGCGGGAGAAGACAACCGTTTTATGGTCGGAGATGCAAAGCAAAGCATTTACGGCTTCCGCGGTGCGATCCCCGAGCTTTTTATGGACTACCGTTGTGCATTTGAAAAGGATCCTGCAAAGGGAAGCGTGATTTTTTTGTCTGAGAATTTTCGATGCGACAGTCATATCATTGCCTTTGCAAACGATATATTTTCCGTGCTGTTTGGTACGTCGGGAAGAATCCCTTATACGGATGCAGATGCGTTTCGCTTTGCAAAGCCGGTAACGGGTGAGGATACACAGACAAGCGTCAGCCTGGCGCTCATCGATGCAGACCCTGCGGATGATACCGAGGATGAGCCCTCCGATGAGGGGACAGATGCGGCTTACGACAGCTCAGACGACGATGCGGAGGATACGGCTGGCGGAAGCGAGTTTACCGAGGCGGAATATATTGCCGATAAGATCGCGTATCTGATCAAGTACGGCAGAAAGCGCGATGGAAGCAAAGTGATGCCGCGCGATATTGCAGTGCTTGTGCGCAGCGCGAAAACGTCGTCTGCACCGATCGCAGAAGCGCTTGACCGAAAAAAGATCCCCAATTATAATAACGTGTCTCATGCGTTCTTTGAGAATGCTGAGGTGCTATTGATGTATAGCTTGCTTTCGGTCATCGATAATCCGCAGAAGGACGTCTATCTTGCCGGTGCAATGAAGAGTCCGATCTACCGTATTACCCTTGACGAGATGATCTATATCCGAAAAACCTATCCCGATGGATCGCTCTATGATGCTTTGTGTGCTTTTTGTGCGGAACGGGACTTTGTGCGCGGACGTTATTTTTTGGAAAAGCTTGCGTATTACCGTCATCTTTCCGAGGGAATGCCCGTGGACCGTTTTCTGTGGTTCTTATATCAGGATACCGGAATTTTGTCTCTTGTATATGAAAAGGAAAACGCGGAGCAGCTCGGCGGAGAGGACCGTGCGGACGGTGTGCAGATGCGCGCAAATTTGATGATGCTTTACGAATATGCACGCAGCTTTGAGAGCGGTACCTTCCAAGGGTTGTATGAGTTCGTTTTGTTCATTGAAAATGTTATGCAGGAAAAGGCGCGTATGCCCGCAGTCATGCTTTCGGGTGAGGATGCGGATACTGTACGTATCATGACCGTGCATCAGTCCAAGGGATTGGAGTTTCCGATTTGCTTCTATGCGGGACTTGGCAAGCGTTTCAATGACAATGATTTGAAAAAGACGGTATTGATCGATAAGGATGCGGGGCTTGCAACGTATCTGCGTGATGAAACGGGATTTGCCCGTGTCAACCATCCTTACCGCGAATGTATCCGCGCAACTGTCATGGAAAAGCAGAGATATGAGGAGATGCGTGTTCTGTATGTTGCATTGACCCGTGCAAGGGAGCAGCTCTATTTGAGTGCCTCTGTACGTGCGCCGCAAAAGTATGTTTCCTCCTTTGCATCCTCTGCAGTGGGCGGTGTGTCTGTCGGTGCGCTTCTGCAGGCATCGTCGCCGCTTGCATGGATCTTGCTTGCGCGTGCATACGTCACAAGGGCAAACGGTGAACCGATGATGTCCTTGACGGTTACATACCCTGAAAAGGTATCCGAGCAAACACAAATACAGGCAGAGGAGCAAAGATTTGATTTTTCAGGGACAGCAGAACCGTGTGGCGATACGTTGTCATACCGTGCTGCAAAAAAGATCATTGACACACGTTTCTCTTTTGTTTATCCCGATGAGGAGGATACAAAGATTCCCGCGAAGATTACCGTATCGGATCTTGTACGGCTGAAGCAAAAGGTGGATGAGGCATCAGATGCTTCCGTACAGATCAGTACCGAAGCGTATGCCAGACCTCGCTTCCTCTCCGAAAGCGGCGGTGAGACCATAGCAACGCCTGCGCAAAAGGGAACCGCGACGCATTTGTTTCTGCAGTACTGTGATTTTGATGCGCTTTCAGCAGAAGGTCCCCTTGATGTCGGTGAACGTGTGGAGCGGGAGATTGCGCGATTGTGTGAGAGACATTATATCACGGTGGAAACGGCTGACATGATTGAGCGTGAGACACTTATGCGTTTTTTTAAAAGTGAACTTTTCAAACGCTTGATCTGTGCACAGACTGTGCGCAGAGAGGTACGCTTCAACCTCCAGATCCCCGCATACCGCGTGATGACACAGACGCAAAATCACGATCGAAAGATCCTCGTGCAGGGTATCATCGACTGTTATTATGTCGATGAACAGGGAAAGGTCATTTTAGTTGATTACAAGACGGATCATTTTCCCGAAAGGATGCTTGCCGATCCGGTGAGTGTTGAGCGGATTTTGCGGCAGCGTCATGCCGAACAGCTTTTGCTTTATAAGGAGGCATGCGAGCAGATGCTTTGTACAAGGATTGATGATGTTCGCATCTACTCATTCGCTTTAGGCAATGATTTTTCGCTGAATTTATGAAAAATGACGAACAAAAAATAAAAAATTTTTTCGCAGTTTTTTTTCGAAGAACACAAGAAAGCGCCAAAAATACAAGTTTTTTTCGAGAAAAAGTGCAAAAATTATCTGTCATAAAGACTTTAGTACAAAAAACGGTATTGGACATTAAGTACAAAAAAATACTTGACAAATCTCGAGAATTATGGTATTATAATCACGAAGATAGAGATCTTCATAATAAAAATTCTAAGAAAGAAGGATTTTACCATGAAAAAGTTTTTGGCTCTCGCAATCCTTGGCGCAATGGCTGCTTCTATGGCAGTTTCCGCGTCTGCAGTAGTTGGCAACCCTGAGCACGCTAACTGGACTGCAACAAAGGGTACTCCCACCCTCGACGGTAAGAAGGATGACTGCTATGCAGGCACCGCTATCGCATGTAACGTTTGGGATCCCGAAGAAGCTCACCTGCAGGATCAGGGTGCTGGCGGTGTTATCTATGTAGCATGGGATGAGAATTACCTCTATGCTTACTGTGAGGTTACTGACCCCACCAACTTTGATATGCCTAGTAACGAGATTTGGCAAACAGACTCCATGGAGCTTTACTTCGACCTCGGCAACATCGATACAGTCGTTGACTTCTGCGATGACGAGCCCGAGGATCACGAGCCCTACTACCTCGCTTCTCAGTTCACCGCTGGTTACGCATACCGTGACTACGAGACTGGTGAGAACCTTGGTTTCCAGGGTGGCGGTCTTTGGTACGATTCCGTTCAGTACGAAGCATGCTTCGACGTTGATTTCGATCCCGAAGTTGGTTACGCTGTTGAGTTCAAGATTCCGCTGCCCAACGACGAGAAGAATGAAGAAGGCGAGATCATCGGTTTCCACGCTGCGATCAACGATGAGATCGATGGCGATGGAGAGCGCGATGCTGGTCCTCGTACCGCTCAGCGCGACGGCATTGGTATGTCCTGGACACAGACTGAAGGTTGGGATAACCTGACTCTCGCTGCTGCTCCTGCTACTACTCCCGACGAGCCCACTGAGACTCCTGACGAGCCTACCGAGACTCCCGACGAGCCCACTGAGACTCCCGCTGACAAGCCCGAGCAGAAGCCCACTCAGACTTCTGATGCAGGCATCGTTGTTGCAGCTTCCGTTATGGCTGTTGCTGCAGGCGTAATCCTCTCCAAGAAGAGATAATTGAGTATCTAACATACTGAAAAAGAGACCTTCATAGAAGGTCTCTTTTTTCGTCTGGTTAAAAGGATACAACAAAAAGACCACAGCAGAATTTCTGCTGTGGTCTTTTTTACTTGGTTTTGTCAGTATAACGGTTTGATGCGGATAAGGCACGCTTACAGGCGTCACAGGTGCCGTACAAGACGGTTTTCTCATAATCGACTGTGAACCCATGGTGAAGCCTAAAATGCGCTGCAAGGGCCGATAAATGGCCGCAATCGACATGATGCAGGGTACCGCAGACAAGACACTTGAGATGAAAATGCGAATCACATTGATGTTCTCCGTCCTTTGCGTATTGATAGCAGGCACTCTCACCGGCAGCGGGAGTATATTTACGAATAATTCCTGCGTCGGTTAAATGGTGAAGCGTACGGTATACCGTAGACTTTCCGATACGGATTCCCTCAGAGTGAAGTGCTTCTGTCAGCTCATCAACCGTAAAATGGACACTTGGATGCGCTTTGAAGTATGCAGTAACGGACGTTTTCTGTTTTGTTTGATATCCGTTTGTTTGCCTCATGATGCCCCCTTTATTTTTGGATCACGATGTCGGTGACAAGAAAAGCTGTTTCTATGTGATTGGAGTATACAAGGATACTCTTTCCGCAGCCGATATAGGTGTCGCCGCCAACCATGAATCCGTTCTCCGTTTGATAACCCTTGACTTCGATTTTGCAGAAGACATTGACACGCTCCTCATCCTCGAGAACAAGAAATGTGCCGTTGTCGAGAGCATAATTGATGGTTGCAGCTTTGATTTCCTTGGAAAGCAGGGTGCCGAGAACTTCATTTGTTGTCTGATAACGGAAAACGTCACCGGTGACAAGATGCTGTTCGTTTTCCTTCAGAAGGCTGCTGATACGAACCGTAATGACGGCAGTATCCGTTTCCTTCGTCAAGGAAGCACCGAGGTTATAGCGAATCGCGATACCGATGATGCAGGCAATGACTGCTGTGATCAGTATAAAATCAATGATATTGAAGGAGTGCTTTTTGGGAGATGATGAATGGATTTGGCTCATATCAGTTCTTACCTCCGTTCCGTTCATTGATTTCAGTAACATAGCCAAAAGCGGTGTAGTATGGTGTACGGAAATAGATTTGAGAACCAATCGCTACACGCACACCGGAAACAGAATACGCATCCTCATTTTTTTGTGCATTTGCCTTGATGGTAAGGAGCACGTTGACAAAATCCTTAAGCTCTGTTTCGACTATTGTTTGTGTCTCTTGATCAAATCCGGTGTATTTACACGGCTCTGTTGTGAAGGAGACGACCTCGCCGATTGTTCCGAGACGTATCGTATCCACAATGCTTTCGCCGGGAGTTGCCATAATATGGATATCGGTAGATACATCCTTGATTGTGATCGTATATTCGATCTCAACATCATTTGTCGTCTTCGATAGCCTTGAAAACAGGAAAATACATCCAAGCGCGGCGATTGCTGCGACAAGAACGATCAGAAGAATATCGAAAAAGTTGAGTCGGATACGTTTTTTCGCTGTTTGATGATTCATATCAGGAATCCTTCCTTTCCGTATATGTGGAATACGTTTGCCCCTGGCAGGGAATGTCAAGTGTTGCGGAATTGGTACCGCCGAGCATCGCATGATTTTTTAAGATCTTTGGCCTGTTTTCCGATTCTGTTACACGGTATACGGCAATACTCAATGCAAGCAAAAGCCAAAAAACCAAAAAAACACGGTAGTTGTACCAAATATAATCTGTCATGCCTTGTGCTAAAACGGCAAGGATTCCGCAGAAGAGTGATGCAGCAAGGTATTTGCGCGGGGATGGAAATGGCTTGATATAATAGGAAAAATGGAGCTTTGCAAATACGATCAGGAATACAAGAAAAACAAGAAGACCGAGAATACCTGTCTCAACTAAGATCTGTAAGTATAGGTTGTGACTGTGCGGGGCCTGCTCGATTCCGGAGAGTGCATACGGGGGATAAACGGTTTGGAAAACATCGACACCTACACCGATACCACCGATGAAATGATCATGAAGCATATTGATCGTACCTTCCCAGATGTGAACACGGTAGGAGGTTGAGGTATCCAAAAGATTACCGATCGAAAGAAAACGGTTCAAGATCGATTCGGGTAATACAAACGGCAAAAAAGGGATCGCAAGAATTCCAAACAAACCGCAAACCATCACCTTTTTGCTGTACATCAGTAAAAAGATCATGAGCGCAAGCATAAGTCCAAGCCAGGCACCGCGAGACCATGTAAAGATCAAGCAGGCACCAAGTGTACCACCGACAAACAGGCAGAGAAGCTTTTGCGAGAATTTACGAACGCAGAAGAACAGTGCGACGGTGATGGGGAGAACCATGATCAGATATTCAGCGAGCACATTGGGGTTTTCTAAGGTTGAAACAACACGGCCTGAGATATCGGAAAACATGGATGTGTCCTGCCACTGACTGTTGACAGTGGTGAAAAAGTTCTGATAGATACCATATAGCGATACGATGACAGCCGATGAAAGGACACTGAATACTGCACGGTGGATCCATTCCTTGGATCGAATCAGATTAACGACCAGGAAATATCCGCACATGAAACAGGTAAAGACAAGAATGGGAGGCAAGGATGCGGAAGGCTTGGCAGAGAATATTCCCGCAAAAAAGAAAATGCACATGAACAGAAGAACACAAACATCGATCCAACCGAAGGTAAGCGTCCGTTTTCCTCGCAGGTACTTGACAAGGAAACAAAGGATGAGATACATCATGAGCACAACGAGAAGCATGGTGGGCAGAAACGGCGCAAGAAACAGTATGGATATGACACCGAATTCGGGAATCTTGTAAAAGAGAAGTGCCATAATGAATCCAAGAACAGCAATTGGGAGAAAGATCGGCGGGATTGCCAATGTGAAAATTCCGAGAACCGCACCGATCAGAGAGGCAACCATGGTTTGTCCGCGAACGGGACGAAGTGCACGGAAATACTCTTCCTTTGCGCCGGCAACGGAAAAGAGCAGAAACGAGGCGATCTTACTCTGACACAGTGCCGCAGAGAGATAAGTTCGCGAACCGATAAGACAGATCCCGATAAAGAGAAAAGCAGCTGACAGTATCAGATCGGTGTATGAGGAGGAGCGGAACCAATGCTCGGAGAATAAAAAACAGATCACATAGGAAATGCTGGAAAACAAGCTGAAGAAGAGACAGCACAAGCCATAGGTCGGTAAAGACATTGCGGCAAGATGGCGCAGATATTTACGTATTGCATTTAACAGGATGCTGTGATCAAATTGCGCTGCAATCGTAAATCGGAATGAGCGGAAGTGCTTACCTCCGAAGGGAACAAGACGGCGAAATGCAGCAGTGAGGCCATTGTTCAGGGCATGGTTATCGCGATCGTATCCGGTGAAGAAGCGTCCGATGAAGCTCTCCTGCACGCTATGATAGAAGCAAACGGCAATGTGATAAAAAAACGGGAGAATCATGCTTTGTGAGATCTTTTGCAGAAAAGACGATCTCGTTTCTTTATTTGAATATTTTCTTGTTTTCAAAACAGATCATCACTCCATTTCCGTATAAAATCATACATAATGATATCAGTGAAAGCGAACTGAGAGAATACGCAGACCGCATAGATAAAGAAGGGCTGCCGGGACAAAAACGAGGATGCATGTGCCCAAATTTATGAACAGAGAGGATTGTACAGCAGAGTTTTCGATGACATGCGCAATCACAGACATGACGACGAAGGCTGCGGCCGATAAAAGGATCAGCTTGAGTAAACTAAAAACAAAGTCACGGTTTATGATATCCGGGATTGATCGAATCATAACGATACAAAGAATCAGCGCACAGGTGATCAGACCAAGGGAGTTTCCGAGCGCAACGGCACCGACATGAATGTTGTCAGAGACGGTATGCACAAGGATGGCAGTGGAGAGGAGATTGATCGCCACACCGCAAAGAGATGAGATCATCGGTACACGTACTGACATTCTGGCATACATGATACGGGAGATCATTTCTGTCAGACAGAAGGCGGGCATACCAATTGCAAAGCAGCGAAGCGCTTGCGTTGTCAGAATGGTATCCTCTGCAGTAAAAGCACCGCGCAGATACAGGATCGCGGTGCCTTCCTCGGCAAGCACAAATACCGCCGCCATAACGGGAAGTACAACCGCTACTGCAGATAACAATGCACTGCGTGCGGTCGAGGAAAATGCCTTCGGATCGGTTCCGTTCATTCTGGAGAGCTTTGGAAAGGTAAAATTGCAGATCCCGTAGGTTAGGATGCCTGTGAGAATGTTGTTGATGTTGATTGCATATTCAAAAATGGTTACTGAGCCGGATACGGAAAGCTCAGCTGCGAAATGGGTTCCGGTAAGCATGCCGATCGGAGCAAGCCATGAGCCGATCATAATTGGCGGTGTCATTTTGATGGCACGTCGAAGTGCAGGGTTTTTGAGATCAAGATAGGCACGGTATGGAAAACGCATCTTGATCAATGGGACCATCAGAGTCAGAAACTGAAGCGCCCAAGCTATCAAATAAGCGATAGCAAGTCCGTAAATGCTGTTTTCTCCAAGCATACGGTCGATGAACAAAAAATAGAGAATAATACCGAGGTTGGAGATTGCGCTGATCATAGATGGCAGGAAAAAAGAGTCCTTAGACTGAAGAATACCGACCAGTGTATAAGCAGAGGCTGTGAATAGGATCATGGGGAACATAATACGCAGAAGAGCTGCTGCAAGAGCGGCGGTATCATCCGAGAGTCCCGGGGTGATCAGATGGATCAGCTGCGGTGCAAGGAGCATGCCGACAACAGAAACCGCCCCAGTCAACAAAAGGACGAAATTCAAAAAGATGCACGCAAACGTGTCTGCCTCCTGCTGTGCATGATGGACTATGTCTGCAGCATCGCCGTCTTTTTTCTTAAAGCTGTTATAGACGGGAATAAAGCATCCCAAAATCGAAGCGGAAAATAATAGATCGAAGAAGGAAAGCGGGATGCGTGATGCGGTTGAAAATGCGATCGCCTCTTGACCGGTTCCGTAAACAGCGGCCATGCACATGGAACGGACCATGCCAAGTCCCTTGGAGAGGACCATCGCCATGATCATCGATAAAACGGTCAATGTCGCCTTTCTTGATTTGTTCATTGATATCGTATCATCCTTGCTTTTTTGTCGTATCGTTTTTGTCTTGCTTCTGAAGGTGTGTACCGTAGGTTTCGGAACGCTTCGATTGATAAGGCGGTATGCCGTTTTTCAAAAGATCCGGGCGTTTCTCCTGTGTACGGCGAACTGATTCTTCATAGCGCCAACGAGCAACCCTTTCATGGTGACCGGAGAGAAGAACATCGGGAATGCGCTTTCCGTGAAATTCAACAGGACGTGTATATTGCGGATACTCAAGCAGACCGGAGGAAATACTTTCATCCTCATAACACTCCGGTGATGCGAGGACACCGTCGATCATGCGCGATACACAATCGACGACAATACAAGCCGGGATCTCACCGCCTGTCAAAACATAGTCACCGATGGATATCTCCTCGTCAACAATCTCATCCAACACCCGCTGATCGATACCCTCGTAATGACCGCAAAGCAGAATCAGATTGTCATACTGTAAAAGCTCCTTTGCCTTTTCTTGGGTAAATAAGGCTCCCTGAGGGGACATATAGATGACACGGCGCTTGTGGTCCGGCTGATCGGATTGGATATCGAGAATGCCCTTATAACAGTTGTATACGGGAGGTGCAGCAATCAGCATACCTTTTCCGCCGCCTGCGGGTGTACCGTCAACACGGCGCCATTTATCGGCAGACCAATCACGAATATTGTGCGTATAGATCTCAATATGACCTGCTGCACACGCACGTCCAATGATGCTCTCATGCAGCACAGTATCAACAAGCGCAG
>JAFQMO010000038.1 GCA_017414385.1 Clostridia bacterium | reverse complement strand
TTTGTATATCTTTTTCAGTAAGTTCATCATGCATGAGGGAAATTAACTCCGTTTCTCGAATTTGCAGAAGAAATCGAAACACCGCGCGCAGTCAAAATACTGCGGATCGCTTCGATTTTAACGCACAAAGCAAACAAGGAGGTTGCAAGTTCAAGATCGGAAAGCGGAGGATACGAGGGAGCAATACGAATATTGCTGTCATGCGGATCCATACCGTAAGGATATGTTGCACCTGCAGGGGTCATAATGACACCTGCTTTTTTACAACGTGCAACGATTGCCTTCGCACATCCTTCAGGTGCGTCAAAGGAAATAAAATATCCTCCCTTCGGATAGGTCCACGAACCAATACCAAGACCGCCAAGCTCTTTCTCTAAAATCTCTTCAACGAGTTCAAACTTTGGCCGCAGAATGTCAGCGTGACGACGCATATGCTCAATCATTCCATGGATATCACCGAAATAACGGACATGACGCAGCTGATTGACTTTATCATGACCGATGGTCTGAATAGAAAGCTGGTGTCTGATATCCTCCAAATTGTTATGAGAAGTTGCAATCGCTGCAATGCCTGATCCGGGAAAGCTGATTTTTGATGTAGAAGCAAATTTATATACAAGGTCGGAATTACCCGCACGCTTGCATTCTGCCAGAATTTCGATCAAATGATCCTGCTCATCATCATACAGATGGTGAACCGTGTAAGCATTATCCCAATAAATACGAAAATCCTTTGCGGCAGGCTCAAGACGTGCAAAGCGTCTGACCGTCTTGTCTGAATAAGAATATCCCTGAGGATTAGAGTATTTCGGAACGCACCAAATTCCCTTGATCGCGGGATCATTTGCCACCAAGGATTCCACCATGTCCATATCGGGACCGTCTTCTGTCATAGGCACATTGATCATTTCTATGCCAAAATACTCGGTGATTGCGAAATGTCGGTCATATCCGGGCACCGGACACAGAAACTTTACATTATCAAGCTGTGCCCACGGCGTTCCCCCCATAACACCATGTGTCACGGAACGAGAAATGGTATCATACATGATATTTAGGCTTGAATTACCGTAAATAAGGATATTATCGGGAGAAACCTCCATCATATCAGCCATCAAAACCTTGGCTTCCTTGATTCCATCCAAAACGCCATAATTACGGCAATCCGTACCATCCTCGCATAAAAGGTCACAGTTACCGGACAAAACATCCATCATTCCCATGGAAAGATTTAATTGATCAACACATGGTTTTCCCCGTGCCATGTTCAATTGCAAATCTCGTGCCTGGTATTCTTTATACTGCATCAGCAAAGAACGATGGAGCTCCAACAGTTCTTCTGTTTCAAATTCAACATATGGCCTCATGGAAAATTCCCTTTCTGTACGGTTGATGATTGCAATAGCAGCGGAACGCAAGTATTGTTATAAAATATTTCATCTCAATTTCCAAAACCTGCAAAATTTGATAATATTATACCATGATTCGCATGTTTTGTCAATAGAGAATGCATAATTCAATTCGAATTCCTGCATATGGATCTCGTGTGATATCGGTGTTATTGATCAAAAATTTTCTTTTCAAAAAACTTGATTATTTTGTAACCATTTGCGTGAAAAAACTACAAATATTAGTATACCACTTGATTTTATTATCAAATCATGGTATAATTGATATATCTGTAATTATATGTTTTTGTCCCCATACGCATTACCGATTACGGGTATATACATATTTCTGCAATTATACATCCCATTATCCATCAATCAAATGAAAGGAATCAAAACATATGCAGAATTTCATTTTAAGCTGTTGTTCCACAGCCGATCTTTCAAAAGAGCATTTTGTTTCGCGCGATATTCATTACATTTGTTTCCATTATCTTCTCGATGGCGTAGATTACCCGGATGATCTCGGACAGACGATCCCGTTTGATGAATTTTATGCATCTATGGTCAACGGCGCCGACACGAAAACATCTCAAATCAGCGCAGGTGAATACATGGAGTATTTTGAACCGTTTTTGAGAGAAGGAAAGGACATTCTTCACTTGTCACTTTCCTCCGGTATTTCCGGTTCCTATATGTCCGCTTGCGGAGCCGCTCAAATGCTCGCAGAAAAATATCCCGACAGAAAGATACGTGTTATCGATTCATTGGCAGCCTCCTCAGGCTATGGCCTTCTCATGGATAAGCTCGCAGATCTTCGTGACGAGGGAATGTCTCTTGATGAATTGGCCGATTGGGTAATGGAAAACCGATTGAATATGCACCATTGGTTCTTCTCCTCCGATCTCACCTTCTTTGTCAAAGGCGGACGTGTTTCCAAAACCGCAGGTGCAATTGGAGGCATTTTGGGTATCTGTCCTCTCCTGAATGTCGATGTTCAGGGAAAATTGATTCCTCGCGAGAAAATCCGTCCGAAGAAGCGCGTAATCAATCGTATCGTAGAGGTTATGAAGGAACATGCTTTCGATCTGACAAATTATTCCGGTAAATGTTACATTTCCAATTCCGCATGTATTGAGGATGCTCGCGCGGTCGCGGATCTCGTAGAAGCATCTTTTCCGAATCTGAACGGCAAGGTTTTGATCAACAACATCGGAACCACAATTGGCAGCCACACCGGTCCGGGCACAGTCGCTCTTTTCTTCTGGGGCGACGCAAGAAATGACTGATTGAAATCACGAGGACGAAATGAAGCATAGAGATAACAAAGAAACACGTACCACAGTTGTAAGAAAGGAAGATGTCGATAAGAATACGGAAACAAACCGCATTCTTGACGGCAAATTGCTTGCAAGCATGCTTCGCGGCGGCGCGGCGCAGCTTCGTTCCAATGCCGATGAGGTGAATAATCTTAACGTCTTCCCTGTTCCGGACGGCGATACCGGCGATAATATGCGCATGACAATTGAGGGCGGTGTAGCTGCGCTTGAAGGCGTTCAATCAAATAATTTGGCCGATGTTGCCAAGAAGCTTTCTCAAGGCATGCTTCTCGGTGCGCGCGGCAACTCCGGAGTCATCCTTTCTCAGTTCTTTGCCGGTATGGCAAAGGGTTTTGCGGAACATACTGTTGCGGATGCAAAAACCGTTGCACAGGCGCTGCGTGAAGGTGTAAAGCAAGCGTACGCTTCTGTGATCACGCCGACGGAAGGAACCATTCTTACCGTTGCACGCGAAGCAGTTGAATACTCCGTTTCCCGCGTTTCTGATACAAGTACCTTGACAACCCTTTTCTCTGACTTGATCAAGGAAATGTATAATTCACTCCAACGTACTCCCGATATCCTTGCTGTGTTGAAGGAGGCGGGCGTGATTGACAGCGGCGGTGCCGGACTGTTTTATATCATGCAGGGATTTTATAAAATCCTGATTGGTGAAGAAATCGATATGGACATCGAGCTTCCTCCAACATTGCCGCAGACGGTTGATCTATCTTCCTTTGGTCCCGACAGTGAGATGGAATACGGTTATTGTACAGAATTGCTCCTTCAGCTTCAAAATCGCAAAGTGAACATCGAAGAGTTCGATGTTACAACGATCATCGATTTCTTGAAGACGTTTGGCGATTCCATTGTTGCCTTCAAATCTGACAGCATTGTAAAGATCCACGTCCATACATTAACGCCGGACAAGGTTCTCGCACATTGTCGTCAATATGGCGAGTTCTTGACTGTTAAAATCGAGAATATGAATGTTCAGCACAGCGAATCGTTGGAAATGAAGACGGAAAAACGCACCCATGTTCCGAAGCGTAAAGATTACGGTACTGTTGCCGTAGCCTCCGGCAGCGGCATCAAGGCGCTTTTCAAGCAGCTCGGTGTTGATGCAGTTGTCGAGGGAGGGCAAACGCAAAATCCCTCTGCAAATGATTTTATTGCCGCTTTCGATGCAGTCAATGCAGACCATATTTATGTATTCCCTAACAACAGTAACATTATCATGGCAGCGAAACAAGCTGCATCGATGTACGAAAACGGCACTGTTCATGTGATCGAAAGCAAGGATCTCGGCCAGGGATATGCCGCAATTTCCACATTAAATTTCCAATCCAATGATCCTGAAGCAATCGAAGCTTCTCTTTCTGCTGCAATGACGATGGTTAAAACAGGACATGTTTCCACCTCGATCCGTAATGCAGAACTTAACGGTGTTCACATAGAATGCGGCGACTACATTGGATTTGTCGGAAAGGAAATGTTGGTCTCTTGCAAAGACGTAGTTACTGCTGCAGCTGATCTTCTTTCAAAGATGGGTGAAAGTTCTGATATTTATCTGATCACAGCGTTTGTCGGTCACGATGCTGAGCCTGAACAGGTAGAACAGCTCCGTGCTTTGGTGGCAGACCGTTTCCCGGATGCTGAATTTTATGATGTCGACGGCGGTCAAGAGGTTTATCCCTTTATTTTCGTTGTTGAGTAAAAATGAATGACAAAACCGCACAAGCAACTTGCTTGTGCGGTTTTCTTTTTTATTTTAGGTTTGTGATCAGTTCCATCTACCGTACGCATTGAGCACCCATGTATAGTCCCCACTTGTGATGATAGAATCACAGTATTCACAGCGTCCTGCGGCAGTTACCGTTAGCGGTGCGGCGCAATTCGGACAGGTGTGTGATGTAAGATCGTGGTCGACAGATGTCTTTTTGCCTGCTGTACGGATAAACTCCAAACGGTACCAACGATTCAATCTTGTTGTCTTGCTACCTGAAATAACATCACCTGTTTCATCGTCAGTCACGTAATCAACGAGCGTTGCATTGAGTTTGACAATCAAAGTCTCTGTTTTTCCGTCACTGTGAAAGCTTGTCAGAGTTTTGGAGAGGACACATTGACTGTCCATGTGGTTGGTCTTTTTCTGCTCGATATATTCATCCAGCTGTTTACGGTGCATATTGAACAGTGTGTCCGACTCGAACGTACGAGCAATCTCCCAATCGCGCTTTTCCCAAGCCTCGGTAAGCTGCAGATAGCAATCTTCCGCAAAGGACTTAAACGAAGAAAGAGAAAAATCGGGGTCTGTTTCCTGTATCATAGCAACAACACGCTCTTCGGGAGTTTCTTTTTCATTGTAGAGATTCGCTCGGTTCGGATCTCCTTGCGTAACGGTACGTGCTGCATCCATACCGCCTTGCTTCTTATTTTTCCAAATAATAAGCAATACAACGATTGCAAGCGCGATCAGTACTGTTTTCGAATCAAGATCGATCCCGTCTCCGCTTGTATCTCCGTAGTCATTGTAATAAGAATCGTCGTCATCATCCCAGCTATTGTCTCCCCAATCGTCGCTCCAATCGTTGCTCCATCCGTTATCATAACCACCGCCGCCATCATCAAATGCATTTCCGATGTCGGCAGAAACAGAGACGGAAAAAACGACAGTCAGTACAACGATCAGTAAAATGGCTGAAAATATCGTATGTATTTTCTTCATAAATACCTCAATTCAAATTGTCGCAGAACAATCAAGAACAAAAACCCGCTATAGCCGTGTACAGCATAAATTAAGAATCCTTGCAAGCAAGGCTAGTGTCCTCTCTTCGGTTTTGTGACAACCAACGTCACCTAACACGGTATACCGTGTCAGACGGAGGCCTGCATTCCCGCCGAAGAAGCCGGTCACTATGATTCATAATTGTGGATTCAATCATATACTGTATCACGCACCAAGCAGGCCGTATCGCTTTGAAACTACGTATCTGTGCTATCTCAGATAATCATGAGCACCGCATCGCAGACACACAAATTATTTGGAGGGTGCCTCGTCGTCCGGATATTCCAAGGTCATGAATTCATCTTCAAAAAGATCCGCGATCTTATCGAATTCATCGTCATCATCGATCGTTACGAGAACCTCTTCACCGTTATCGTCACGGACAAGCTTCAAAATTACATAGGTATCATCAGGATTGTCGTCCATGGGCTCAAGCGCAAGATAAACAACACCGTCAATCTCAGTCGTTGCAAGAAGCTCAAACTGACTTTCGTTGCCTTCTTCGTCTGTCAACGTATAAATATCCTGCTCTTCATAATACTCTTCTGCCATATTTCAAACCTCACATTTCTTTATATTAGGGTATTTCATCCATCATTATTTTATACTACAAGAATGGATATGTCAATACTTTTACGAAAATTTACTTTTTTCAAATCTCAGAAGACTTCATTGCTGCATCAACGGGGCACACACCGGCGCAGATTCCGCATCCGCGACACGCCTCAGCATCAATACTGAATTTGCCCTCATCACTGATACGAACCGCACCGAACTTACATTCCATATCACATGTACCACAACTGATACAGCGATTCTGATCGATTTTATAAACGACTGCCATGATGCTCCCTCCCTTATTTTTGTGCCTTCTTCTTATGCTTCAGCATACGCAGCTTAACATAAAGACCGGGCATATGATTGACAAGAAAATCCTTCAAATGATTTCTTGCGGCGGCATAACGGTCATGACAACGGACAAGGAACTTGTACGGAACATGCTTCCCTGTTACACATCTGTCAAGCCACCTTTCATAGAAATTGCCAAGTGACTTTGGAAGCCGATATGCAAGCTTATAACGTTTAACAAAGTACATAAAATAGGCTTCGATAAACAAAACCTGTTCCTCCGGAAACTGCGGCTGGACCAACGGGACACGACGCTGTGTATAATCACCATCAGGTATAAAGCCCGCTTCCTTGGAAATATCATAAAGAACAGTTCCCTCATATGGATAGAAAATATTCGGGATCACACGGTCACTTTTAATGCGTGCATTCAGCTTGATCGTTTTAAGTGCCTTATGAATATCCTCATGCGGAAGACCAATGATGTTATAGGTCAGCTGTGCAATGCCGTATTTATGGAACCAATTGGAACACCGAATAATCATTTCATCTGTCTGATAGCGTCTCAAATATTTGAAACGCATCTCCTGATCACCGGATTCAAGCCCCATATCAATGGTGTAGAAACCGGATTCCTTCATCTTCTTGACGGTCTCCTCCGTCAGAATATCGAATCGGATATTACCGGTACAAGGAAGTCCGATCTCCTTTTTGTACATATCAATAAATTTATCAAACCATTCCGGGAACATATTGAAGATCGCATCGCGGAAATTGATAAACTTGATATAAGGATGCTTTGCAAGAAGTGTTTTCAAATACAGCATCGCATTCTCGGGAGAACGGAAGCGCGCATAGATCTTTTTATTCGGATAAACCTTACGGAAATTACCATTGCCACAGTAGGTACAATTATAAAAGCACCCGCGTGAAACAACAACGATTGCTGTTCCAACCTTTGATGACTCAAGATTGTCAAAATCAAACAGATCAAAATCGGGAATCGGGATCCGATCGAGATCTTCGAAAAGCGGACGAATGGGATTATGCTTGAAAGACCCATCCGGCATCTTGAAATAGAGACTTTCCGTATCATAATAATCAACGCCGTCTCTCATTTTGTCACAAAGCTCGAGCTCTGCATATTCACCATCACCGACACAGACACAATCAACCCCGTCAGCAGCAAGAACCTCATCAGGTACAAGTGTCGGATGATAGCCGCCGCACAAAACAAACGCATCAGGATATACGTCCTTTGTCCACTTGATGTACATCTGTGCATCCGGAAACGCAGTCGTTCTGACCGAAAATCCGATGACATCGTAACCGTCTGCAGCTTCCCACATCTGCGTCAGCTTTTGCTTGAAATCTTCCTCTGTATGCAAATATAAAAGGTGAAGAAGCTTGCAGTCATGTCCGCCCTGCTTTAGGACAGCGGAAATGGATGCCAATCCCTCCATGTAATTACCGCCGGAAACCTTCTTTTGACAATCACGGTCGGTATAATCGGGATAGACTAGGAGAACGCGCGCGCTTCGTCCGTTTAAATTTACCATATCTTGATCTACCAGCTTCAAAGAAGCTGCCTTTCATCGAAATATCTCTGTATTATATTTTACCAAATATCTTGCATAAAGTCAAGGTCTGTACAGTCAATTTTGCGTTTCTATGATCTCTTATCAAGCATAATACAGTCAGTGTACTCATATACTGCACTTTGATTTGAGGAGGTAGTTATGATCGCACAGAATATTATCCTCATGTTTACAAGCACCCTTTTCTCCTTTCTTCAGGTATCAGGCACAGACTCCTTCCCCCGTCCACTCTCAACCAAAGAAGAATATGCATTATTCCGCGAGATGAAAAATGGATCATCCGACGCACGTGAAAAGTTGATCTGTCATAACCTGCGACTTGTGACACACATTGTACGAAAGTATTATCTTTCTGCAAATAATCAGGAAGATCTGATTTCCATCGGTACGATCGGTCTGATCAAGGCAGTCGATACGTTTAATCCGGAAAACGGAGCTCGTTTTGCAACATACGCTTCAAGATGCTTGCAGAATGAGATCCTTATGCATTTTCGTACGCAAAAGAAACTCGGTGCAGAAATATCAATTCAAGAGACCATTGATACCGATCATGAAGGAAACCCTCTGACCTATATTGATATTATCGCACAAGAAGACACCATCGCCGATGATCTTGATAAAAAACAACGTATCGCAAAGCTGAAATCGTTGATACTGACAACATTAACTCCGAGAGAACGCGAAATTATCGAAATGCGTTATGGACTCTGTAATAAACCACCGGTTACACAAAGGGTATGTGCACAAAAGCTCGGTATATCCAGATCATACGTATCAAGAATCGAAAAAAATGTTTTGGAAAAACTGCGTGGACCAATGTCCGATGCATAAAACGCACTTCACTCGCATATGGTTTTCACGATACCACCACAACTTATTTTTTCAAAACAGGAGGCTGCATCTATGATACAGGAAAAAGAAATACATTCAATCGCAAACAGCGTCTACACTTTGCTTTCCAACAATACACAGCAAACCGACATCGGTACAGAATTTTCGCTTCCCGATTATCTTCCCGACATCCGCAAGGTCCTGCGTATTCTTTCAGATCCTCAGATTACGGGGAGGTACATGAGTGATGAAAAGCTGGAGCTTGAAGGAAATGTTTCCTTTACCTTGATCTATCTCTCGGAAGAAAACACCATCCGAAGCTTTCGGACAACAGCAGCTTTTGAACAAAGCTTTGCTATCAATGGTATGACAAGCGATACATTGGTGACCGTAAATAAAACCGCCGAGCATTCCGTCTGTCGCTTAACCGGACCGAGACGCTGTACCTTCCGTTGTCGTTTACGGATTTCAGTGCGTGCGATATCTGCTCTCTCTGTAAAGCCTGAGATATGTCAGATACCGGCAGGTACAGACAGGCAAACACTATCCACCAAAACAGTCACCGTAAAATCCTGTCTGGTATATCCCCTTCCCGATGCTGAGATGCGTTATACAGAGGATATACGTTCAAGCGACGGACCGATTTCGGAGGTTCTGTCATATGAGGTTCACCCCATCATCTCGGACGTACGCGTACAAAACGGAAGTATCTTGTGTAAAGGCGAATTTTTGATTACGGTCCTCTGTTCAATTTCGGATGAAAACGATACTCTAACCTATCAAACATTGCAAAAACGTATTCCCTTTACCGAAATGAATGATGATGAGAAGATACGAGATTCGTTTCGCTGTGATCCTGACATTTCCGTAACTGAGATATCTTGTACCATTACCGAGGAAGGACGTAACCTTGGTGTCGATTTTAATACTCTCTTTTGTGCTGTTTGTTATGAAGAGACAAATGTGCCAATCATCACAGATGCCTTTCTCCCATCTTATGACATTCGTATCCAAAGCGAGGAGCGCCCCGTTTTCCTTCCATACCGCATGCTCTTCGGCAATATGGCGGTCTCAGGTCAGATCAAATTTGATACCGATGAGAAGCCACACAGTATTACCGACTGTATCGGTCATGTCGTTTTTGAAAGAACGGAGCTCTCTGATAAACGGAGCTGTACAAACGGATATATCGATGTTTCAGCGATACTGCAAACAGAGGAACATCATTTTATACCGGTAAACGGTACCGTTCCAATTCGCTGGGAATGTGATACGGCTGTATGGGGACCTGCCGCTCCTTTTATTGATCCTTCACAGCTGCTCTGTCACGTGGATGGCGGCATTCTCAATACCGGATGCAGAATCGACCATGACCAGCATTGTATCGTATTTGATGCGGAAGTCAGTCTTTCGCTATACGCCGCGACGAAAACCACCGTTCCCATCCCCGTCTCACTCAGTGTTCCGCCCGATGCAAAAAAAATACCGCCGTCTCCTTGCCCGGTGGTGCTTTATTATCCACAACAAGGAGAAGCGATATGGGATATTGCAAAGGAATACAGAGTAAGTCCTGAGCAGCTTTGTGAGACTAACCGTTTTTCAGAGGACACGGACACAGTTCCGCAAGGAACACGCGTAATGCTGATACAACAAGCAACACTTATTTGAATCATATCAATGCACAGTGGTTAAAGCGATGATCAAACGGATATCATCCGGCTGAAGCTTTGCATCGTGTGCAGATCGGTTTCGACGAATCTCACCGCATTTATCGCATTTCTGCACAATGATAAATCCTTTTTTAGGATCAGGAAGCGCTGAAATCGGACGAAGCACACCGCGGCACGTGTTTGCCCTATCACCCGGATTTACGTCCACATGTAAAGAACACAGGCAGCGTGGACAATGGTTTCGCGAGGATGTCCCGAGCGGCAAAACCTCAAATCCGCAATTAACACAGACAAAGCCCTCATCGTTTTTTTGAAATCGTTTGCTTTCAATTTCCATAATAACCTCATTTCTTTGGTCTTTTTCACCATATTCACCTTTGATACCCTATCAGATCCCATGTATGATTCTTGATATAAATCGGGATACTGTTATTGCTTTGAGAGGCATTTCACACACATCAGAGCAGACATCAAAACAAAGCCTCAAGAAGCAGCAACAGCAAATCATCAAAGATCCTTTCGGAAAGGAATCAACGCATGGGAAACAAAATCATCTCAAAAAAGTGGTTTGGTTTTCTTTTCCTTTTCATCGTTTGTGTTTCTGTCTTTGTTCTTTCCGCTTCGGCACGAATCCCGGAAAACGAAGAAAACGGTCCTGTACTCGGGTATGGAACCCCCATCACGGACCGTCGCGGCGGTACAGCAAATGATGTTGTCAACGCAGCCGGAGATGTGGTAACGGATGCAGCCGGTTTTGTCGGTGATGTTGTAACAGATGCGGGTAATGCGGTCGGTAAAGCAGCAAATGATATCGGAAATGCAGTCGGCGACGTGGTCACCGATGCAGCTGATGCTATCGGAGATGCATTTGACGGCAGCAAAACACGTGAGCAATCGGAAGCAGACAAACGAATGGGAAACGAAGCAGCCAGATCAAACCAAACACCTACAGAAGGTGCACGTGATAACGTTGGATCGGCAGATGCCACTGACAACACAACACGTGGAAACGGTATTAGTTGGCTCTTGTTTTTGATTCTGATCATCGCAGCAGGTGCGATCATTGCACTGATCCTGCTGCCAAGACGCAAGCACATGATGTAACCAATATGATCAGCATCATAACAGACACAGCTGTAACAATTGTTGCAGCTGTGTTTCTTTATCGATACTGCTGCTCTTACTTTTTGAATACCAACATTTTTGAGAAAAGATAGTTTAGAATGACTGTTAAAACCGCCGTAATCGGTTTCATGATCGCATCGGAGAAGCTGCATATACTAACAAAGAAATACATCATCGCTTCACCGATGACAAATGTAGCAATACGGGATGCTGTAAATTCCGAAAATTGACGAAGCACGCCCTTTTGTCCTTTGTCCCGAAAAACAAGATTTCGGTTCGGAAAGAATGCAAACAGTACTGCCGCAAACCAGGCGATA
>JAFQMO010000037.1 GCA_017414385.1 Clostridia bacterium | reverse complement strand
GCGATACCAAATTCCTGCATCATCGCTGTGTTTCCGACAAGAACGGTATCTCCTTCAATCGTTGCCTTGACACCGCGTCCCGCAACGGTTGTATGCGTGACCTCGGTGTAGGACTGTTCCGCGCCGCTTTCGCGGTATGCGGCGAGGATCCCCAATGCGGCGGGGTGGGAGGAATGCGCTTCGGCTTGTGCAGCAAGCGCAAGGAGTGCATCCTCGGTCATATCATTGAGCGGGTGGATCCCGGTCACACGGAATTTGCCGTGTGTCAGTGTTCCCGTTTTATCCGATGCGACGATCTCTGTGTGAGCCAATGCCTCGATGGCCTGTGAGCTTTTGATCAATATCCCCTTTGATGATGCGCCGCCAATGCCGCAGAAAAAGGACAGCGGTACGGAGATGACGAGTGCACACGGACAGGATACGACGAGAAACGTCAGTGCACGATGGATCCAAGTAAGCGGTGATCCGACGATCAGTGTGGGGATAACGGCCAGCATCAGCGCACCGATAACAACGATCGGTGTGTAGACACGGGAAAATCGTGTGATAAATGCCTCTGTCCGTGTTTTCTTTTCCGCAGCATGCTGTGCGGTATCGAGGATCCGCTGGACGGTGGATTCTGCGGCAGGACGGGTAACGGCAATACGAAGATCGCTGTCTGTGCAAACGCATCCTGCGAAAACGGGGTCTCCGACACCAACGGTACGCGGCAATGATTCACCGGTCAGGGCAGAGGTGTTGAGTCCTGCCGAGCCATTGGTTACGATACCGTCAAGCGGGATCCGTTCTCCTACGCGGACCTCGATGATGTCACCGACACAAACGAGTGCAGCGTCGACCTGCCTGGTTGTAAGGTCATCGCAGACGATGCGCGCAGTATCCGGACGGATCTCCATCAGAGACTGTACAGATCGGCGTGTTCTGCCGACAGCCACCGATTCCAACCATTCGCCGATACAGAAAAACAGTGTGACGGCGGTACCCTCTTCATACTGCCCGATCGAAAAAGCACCGATGGAAGCCACACTCATCAGCAGGTTTTCATCAAAGATCCGGCCGTGAAGCAGATTCTTTGCGGAACGGACAAGGATCGGCCATCCTGCTCCAAGATACGGAATCAGGTAGAGGAGGAGCAGGAGCGCGCGGTGTATGGGGACCAAACGCTCAAGCACCAGAAGGATACCGAAGACACCGACGCAGGCGATGAGAAGCGGGAGACGCTTTTGTTCGTCTTCGTCATGATCATGTCCGCATCCGCATCCGCAGTCCGAATGTGCATGGTGCTTTTCAGGATGATTGCCGCAGGAATCTTCGTTATGGGTGTGTGAGCAGCGGCAAGAATGCTCGCTTGGGGAATGCGAGCAATGACAGTCATCTTTGTCATGTACGTGTCCGCAGCTGCACATATCTTCCTTTGGAGCATGGGAACAGCTGCATCCGTTGTGCGCAGCTTTATCAGGTTCCTTTTCATGAGAGGAACAGCAATGATGATTCTTCATCGGCGGTATTCGTCCTTTCTGTTTCATTTTACAGTTATCAAGATGTTATTCCGAAATATGATCCATGCCCATCTTCAAGATGGTCTGCACATGCTCATCCGCGAGCGCATACAGCATCGTTTTTCCGATCCGATGACACCGTACCAGCCGGGACTGACGGAGCAGACGGAGCTGATGGGAGATCGCGGACTGTGTCATGGACAGGACATCCGCGATATCACTGACACTGCATTCTCCCTCGGAAAGCACATAAAGAATCTTGCAGCGGGTACTGTCTCCGAATAGCTTGAACAGCTCTGCAAGATCACACAGCATATCCTCCTCCGGTAATGTTTCCTTGAGATGTGTTCGAATATCTTCCATTTTTACAAACGCCCTTTCATATGAATAATTGTTCATGTGTTTATTATAACAAAGGAGCGCTTGTTTGTCAAGAGGGAAAATACATATTTTTCGAGGAGAGGCCAAGCCGGGGTGAGTCTTACTTTGTAAATCATGAAAAACCATTGACAAACGGGCGTTTTCGTGATAAAATATAGTATCTTTATTATTGTAATATTACCTGAAAATAAGAAAGGAATCTCATATGCATTGGTCTGAAGAACTTGCGCTGAAAGTGATCGCGCGCAACCCCAATAAGGAAGAATATGTCTGTGCGGCAGGTATTAGTCCCTCCGGAAGCATTCATATTGGTAATTTCCGTGATATTGCAACCTCCTATTTTGTTGTAAAGGCACTGCGTAAGATGGGCAAGAAGGCTCGCCTGCTCTTCTCATGGGACGAATTTGACCGTATGCGTAAGGTTCCTGCCAATGTTGCTGCGGTCCGTGACGATTATGAGCAGTATATCGGCCGTCCGTACACAGACGTGCCCAACCCTTTTGCCGATGATCCCGAAAACGAAACATATGCCCAGCATTTCGAGGCAGAATTTGAGCGCTCCATCAAGCGCTTCGGCATCGAGATGGATTATCGTCACCAAACAGAAATGTACCGCTCCGGAAAATATGCAAAGCACATCATCCATGCGCTCAAGGAACGCGGCAGAATTTTCGATATTCTCGATAGCCACAGAACCCAGGAGGCGCAGCCCGGTGAGCGCGAGGCATATTATCCTGTTTCCATTTACTGTCCCTGCTGCGGCAAGGATACCACCAAGATCACGTCTCTTTCCGAGAATTGTGAGGAGGCAGAGTACACCTGTGCCTGCGGACACAGCGGTCATTTCAACTTCACAAAGGATTTCAACTGCAAGCTTGCATGGAAGATCGACTGGCCGATGCGCTGGCTTTATGAGGGTGTAGACTTTGAGCCGGGCGGAAAGGATCATGCATCTCTCAACGGCTCCTACGACAATGCAAAGGATATCGCAAAGGAGATCTTCGGTTACGAGGCACCGCTTTTCCAGGGCTACGAGTTTATCGGCATCAAGGGACAGGTCGGTAAGATGTCCGGTTCCTCGGGCTTAAATATGACACCGGATCTGCTTCTGAAGCTGTATCAGCCCGAGATCATTTTGTGGCTCTATTCAAAGACAGAACCGCTCAAGGCATTTGATTTCTGCTTCGACGACGGTATTCTCCGTCAGTATTTCGAGTATGATAAAATGCTCAATGAGCAGCGTGCCGGAACACTTGACGAATACGGAAATGCCGTTCTTTACAATACAGAGGTTGAGGGCCGTGCGCCTGTAACCGTTCCCATGGGATTGCTTGTTCAGCTTGGATCTGTTGTTGACTTCAATCCTGATATGCTGCAGACGGTATTTGCCAAGATCGGTACACCCTACACAAAGGCAGACTTTGCTGACCGTGTGGACCGCGCAAAGTTCTGGCTTGAGCAGTGTGCGCCTGAGAATGTCAACCGTCTGCGTACCAACCGCAACTGGGAGGTTTATGAGACCCTTTCCGATATGGAAAAGGAACAGATCTCCCGTCTGCACGCGCTGATCGCCAAGGGCGGATATGATCTTGACGGTCTGAATACGGAGCTGTACGCGATTCCGAGAACACTGATCGCCGAAAAGGGTGAGACCATTGACGAGAAGGCACTCAAGGCCCTTCAGGGCACATTCTTCAAGAATGTATATAAGCTGCTCATCGACAAGGAAAAGGGACCGCGTTTGTATCTGTTCCTCTTTGCGATCAACCCTGAAAAATATGTCGGTCTGCTTGATTTCTCCTATCCTATGACGGAGGAGGAGGCAAAGAAGCCTGAGGCTGTGGTTGAGACAACGGTTGTCAATAACCGCGGTGCGGACGATCTGCCCGACGAATTTCCTCCTGTCAAGGATGAGATCGATCTTGATACCTTTGATCTTGTCGATCTGCGTGTGTGTCAGATCGTCAAGGCGCAGGAGATCCGTAAGTCTCACAGCTGTCTGAAGCTGACGCTGGACGATGGTACCGGGGAACCGAGAGTCATCGTTTCCTCCATTAAGCAGCAGTATGCAATCGATGAGCTTGTCGGCCGCAAGATCATTGTCATCGCCAACCTCAAGCCCGCACGTCTGACCGGTGTCACAAGCGAGGGTATGCTCCTTGCTGCGACAAACCATTCCTGCGGATGTCAGTTGATCTTTGTGGATGACAGTGTACCTGCAGGTACGGTGATCCATTGATTGTTGTGTATATTTCGGTATGAAGCGTATTTTTCGCGGTATCGTATGGATTTCGATCGTATTTTCCGCGGTTTGTTTCCTTTCATACCTGTTTTCTGTGCTTGCGCACGCGGGAACGTTTTTTTCATATGCATTGCCGATCACGGCATGTACGGTTATCATTGCTCCCCCGCTGACAGCGTGTTTTTGGAAACGAAAGCTGCCTGCGGGGGTGTTTTCGTTTCTGCGCGGCATATATATTTTCGGTGTTCTTTTCTTTACGCTGACCTTTTCCGTATTCTGTATCGGTATCCTTCGCTTTGAGACGGCGGACTTCGATGGCAGCGGCGAAGATGTTGCAGTGCTGATCTACGGCTGTCGTGTCAAGGGTGAGGTGCCCGGCGAGATGCTGACAGAGCGTCTTGATGCGGCGCTCTCGATTCTGGAAGAAAATCCTCTGTCCGTTGCTCTGGTATCGGGCGGCTTGGACGAGGGGGAGATTTACACCGAGGGACAGGTCATGTCATGGTATCTGCAGAAAAAAGGGATCGATGCGTCACGGGTCCTCGTTGACGAGACGGCATCCTCTACCAAAGGGAATATCCGCGGATTCCTTGCGCTGATTGAGGCGCACGGTTTACAGGATTACAAATTTGTCAGCATATCAAGCGCATTTCATATGCCGCGGATCGCGTTTCTTTGCTCTCGCTACGGTTTACAGAGTGCACTTGTAGGGGCAGATACGCAGAAGCTGACATCCCTTTTTCCCGCCGTTGTCAGGGAATATATGGCTTATGTCAAGATGCTGATGCTCAACGATTACCGTTGACTGCTGCAGCAGGATAACAAATAAACAAAGGAATGACTTTTGATGGAACAATCGACTTCTGCAAAAAAACGCTACGGCGCACTTGATTCCCTGCGCGGATTGACATTGATCAGCATGATTCTGTATCATGCCATGTGGGATCTTGTTTATCTGTTCGATGTTTCTGCACCGTGGTATGAATCAAAGGGTGCGATGATATGGCAGCAAAGCATTTGCTGGACGTTCATCCTTTTATCCGGCTTCTGTCATTCGATGGGACGCAATCCTCTCAGACGCGGTCTTATTGTATTTTCCGCATCCCTGCTTATCACGCTTGTTACGCTGATTTTGATGCCTGATGAGAGGATCGTATTCGGCGTTCTGACGTTGATCGGCGTATCGATGCTTCTGACGATACCTGTCGGAAAGCTTTGCGGGCGTATTCCCCCGTGGCTTGGATTCTTTGCATCGTTTTTGCTGTTTTTGTTGATGAAGACGGTATCCTCTCGCAGACTCGTGGTACTTGGTACGGTAATTGCAAGGCTGCCGGATGCGCTTTATGCCAATACGGCAACCGCGTTTTTCGGTTTTCCGTCTTATGACTTCTATTCGACGGATTATTTCCCTCTGCTACCATGGTACTTTTTATATCTCACAGGCTTTTTCCTCTACCGCATTGCAAAAAAACACGATCTTTTCCGTTTTCTATACCGTCCGTCCATTCCGGTCCTTTCCTTTATGGGAAAGCATTCGCTGCCCATCTACATGATCCATCAGCCATTGATCTACGTGCTTCTGACAGCGGCATCGATGGTCGGTATCCTATAAAAAAACAGGCCTCCGTTTTCACTATGGAAAACGGAGGCTTTTTTCAGTCATGAAACTGATACATTACAGGAGAAAAGGAGCTGTTTGTGTAAAGCATGATGACGAGATCGGGTGCTGTTCGGATCAGATGCTCGGTTACGGAGCCATCAAATTCACGCAGATCGATCATGTCGATATGAGATACAGCCGTTGAAAGGAATGCCGTAAACGGCAGTGCAAAGGAATCCTTGACGATTGCGATGCGGATACCGTTTTCTGCGAGCATATTATCGATGAGCAGCTGACCGTAGTCATATTGGAAATACGATGCATAACGGTTGGCTGTTACGTCCTCGGAATACAGAAGACTGTCGCGTACGAGCGTATGATGGAAGGACCCCTTCCAATAGGGGATCTCTGTTGATTCGGGCGGGAAATACACCTGATATGAGGTCTCAAATGACGGCTCAAGATAGGTATAATCATCAAGCCCCGAGATCTCAACGCCGAGACGTCTGCCGATGGAGCCGAGGAAGGACTGCGGCTGATACAGTGCATTCCAATGATTTCTGTCGGCAACGGAGAGATCGATCTCCATACCGTATTCCTCGCAAAGATACGGCAAGATCTGAGAGAATGCCGCAAATGCGCTTTGCGTTGTCCAATGGTGGTCTGTTTTATAAAACCACTCGCTCTGAGGTACCTCAGCTTGCTCAAGCAGGGATGACAATGTTAATGTTTTGACACCACCCTGTATCAGACGGGTGAGCATATCCTTGGAATTGTTCGTGCTTTGATAAGAGATACCGATCGGATAGTCGGTATAGCCGTCGATCTCCTTTGCCGGTGCCTGCAGATACAGAAACGGGATTCCTTCTCCCTCCAATGTCTTCGAGAGCTCGATCACCGCATCTGCATAGGGTGCGGCATTTGCTCGGGTGGAATGGAGGTGCAGAAAATTCTCGCTATCACGGATCAGATACAGATATCCGGCATCCTCATACACGGAGGTTCCGAGTATTCTTTGAGAAATACCGTATATTTCAAGAAACTCATCAAAGCCCGCGATCTGCTCATCAAATGCGAGTGCAAGACGCTGCTTGATGCTGTCCTCGGTTTCTGTTTCCACCGACGACTGCTCCTCTGTGCTCGTTTTTGAAAGCGGAGCAAACAGCATATCGCGGTTCCGGTTTACGGTCAAAGCAGAAATGAGCAGCACAAACAGCATGAACAAAATGGTTGTGACCGCAGCAGATATATTTTTTGTTTTGGATGCAATCGATGTTATTTTCATGATCTTCCTGCTTAAAAGTTGAAATAGATGAACGGATTATAGTTGCTCTTCAAAAGATATGCCGTGCATACAAGCAAGAGTCCCAGCATGAGCACGGGATAAGCTGCATCACAGACAATCGCGATGACGGCGGTGCCGCTTTTTTTACGCATTGCATCCAGTGTCTCCCTGATCCTTGGCAGAAGCGGTGCAGAGAAGAGGATGGCTGAGACAAAGTAGACTGTTTTTTGTCCCAAAAAGAGCAGTGCGGTATTATCTGCCTCGGCAGACATGCCGATACCGAACATCACGCCAAAATAGTGCGCGGCTTCGCTGAGATTGGGTGCACGGAACAGTACCCATCCGAAAAGCACGGCGAGCATTGCATAGGTCCATCCGAAAATCTTCCGATAAAAGGGACAGTTGTCTGCAGCGCGGATCTGCTTGGAGAAAAGCAGTTTTTCCACGGTCAAGAGGATAAAGAACCAGATACCCCAAAGCAAGAAATTCCATGCGGCACCGTGCCAGATACCGGTTGCGATCCAAACGATCGCAAGATTGAGGACCAGACGCGCTTTGGTGGAAACACGGGATCCGCCAAGCGGGATATAGAGATAGTCACGGAACCATGTGCCGAGTGAAATGTGCCAGCGGCGCCAAAACTCTGTGACACTTGCGGAAATGTAGGGGTAATTGAAGTTTTCTTCAAGGCAAATCCGAAAAGCTTTCCAAGGCCAATCGCCATATCAGAATATCCGGAAAAATCGTAATAGATCTGCATTGCGTAGGCAAAAGCGCCAAGCCATGCCATTGCTATACTGAGCTCTCCGCTTGTATTCATGGAAAACGCCTTATCTGCGACAAGACCCATTTGATTGGAGATCAGAATTTTTTTGAACAGACCGACAAGAAACCGGCAGACTCCTGTATAAAAGGAGGACCACGTTTCCTTACGGAAGCGGATCTGCTCCGCGACAGTTTCGTACCGAACGATGGGACCTGCGATCAGCTGCGGGAACAGCGCGATGTACAATGCAAGATCCAGGGGATTTTTCTGCATCTTTGCATTCCCGCGGTACACATCGATGAGATACGACATTGATTGAAAGGTGAAGAAGGAAATGCCGATGGGAAGCACGATATTCGGGATCGCAAAGGGAAGGGTTATGATGTGTCCCAGATTTTTCAGTGTAAATGTCAGATACTTATACACGAATAGCAAGCCAAGATTGCAAATGACACCGCAGATGATTGGGATGACGGATGGCTTTTGCGGCTTTTTTTGCTTGCTATATCCGATCCACAGACCGAAAACATAGTTGAGGATGATGGACAGAATCATGACACGGACAAAGACCGGCTCGCCGTAATAGTAAAAATACAGAGAAGCAAGCAGGAGTACTGCGTTTTTTAAGAAAACAGAAAAGGAAAATGCATAATAAAGCAGCAGTGTCAGCGGCAAAAACAAATATAAAAATTCAGTTGATGAAAAAAGCATAAGTTCGTTTCGCCCTTCATTTTATGCCTGAGATCTCTTCTCAGATATTCATGATCACAGGAAGGATCATCGGTTTTCTCTTGGTTTTTGAATAGAGGTACTTTGTCAGATCGTCCTTAACAGCGCTCTTGATATGGTTCCAATCGATCTGGTTGGAGGCAAAGCATTCCTCGATGGCATCGTAGGCGATTGCACGGACCTCCTCCATCAGCTCCTCCGCTTCTCTGACGTATACAAAGCCGCGGGAAACAATATCCGGTCCGGAGATGATAGTACGTTCTGTTGTATCGATGGTGGCAACAACGACAATGAGACCGTCCTGCGCGAGGTGACGTCTGTCACGGAGAACGATGTTTCCGACATCACCCACACCGTATCCGTCGATCAGAATACGGCCTGCGGGAACGGTGCCGTTAAACTTCGCACTGTTTTTGTCGACCTCGAGGACACGTCCGATCTCGGATATGAAAATGTGATCGGGGGACATCCCCATGCTTTCGGCAAGCGCCTTATGTGCGCTCAGGTGCCGTTCCTCGCCGTGAATGGGCATTAAAAACTTGGGACGGAGAAGCGCGTGGATCATCTTGATCTCTTCCTGGCAGGCGTGACCGGATACGTGAACATCGGCAACACCGCTATGGATAACGGTAACGCGCTTCTTGCAAAGCTCATTGATGACGTTTCCGACCAGCTTTTCATTACCCGGGATGGGAGATGCACTGATGACAACAAGGTCCTGTGCACCGAGCGCGACCTTATCATGCTCGGAAAATGCCATTCTTGAGAGTGCACTCATCGGTTCGCCCTGTGAACCCGTTGTGATGAGCGTCAACTGCTCGGGATTATATTTTTTGATCTCATCGAGATCGATCAAAACACCCTCCGGCACGGACATATAGCCGAGCTCGATCGCGGCGGATACAACATTGAGCATGCTGCGTCCCGTAATTGCGACCTTACGGTTATATTTTGCACTGGTGTCGATGATCTGCTGTACACGGTGTACATTGGAGGCAAAGGTTGCGATGATGATTCGCTTGTCCTTATTACGGAAGAAAATATCCTCAAGGGATGCGCCTACATTCTTTTCGGACGGTGAATAACCGGGACGCTCCGCGTTTGTGGATTCGCAAAGAAGCAGGAGAACACCGTCATTGCCGATCTGTCCGAGACGGGGAAGGTCGATGACGGATCCGTCGATGGGGGTTAGATCGATCTTGAAGTCTCCGGTATGGACAACGGTACCGACAGGCGTACGGATCGCAAAGCAGCAGGAGTCTGCGATCGAGTGATTGACATGGATGAATTCGAGCTGGAAGACACCCGCCTTGACCTTATCGCCTGCTTTACATTCGATCAGCTCAGGTGTGACTTCATAGACATGCTCGGAAAGCTTATTGCGCAGAATTCCGAGTGTCAGACGTGTTGCATATACGGGAACATGGATGTTTCTCAAAATATAAGGAAGAGCGCCGATATGGTCCTCGTGTCCGTGCGTAACGAAGATTCCTCGGATCTTATCAACATTCTTTTCCAGATATGTGGTATCGGGAATGACGGAGTCAACACCGGGCATTTCGTCGTCGGGAAAACCGATTCCGCAGTCAATGATGATGATGTCATTCTCATATTCGAGTACGGTGATATTCTTTCCGACCTCCTCAAGTCCGCCAAGGGAGATCACACGCAGCTTGCTTTTGCTTTTTGTGGTTTTTGTTTTTGCCATAATGGTCTTTTTTGATTCCTTTCTTGTTGTGTTGTAAATTCTGTACAGAGATGTCCGGATACAACAAAATGAAGAGAACAGGCTGATCTTACAGTGCTTTTTTGCATAAAAACAAACACTGCCGCGCGATTGCAGCCGTTTCCCGTTACATGAATTATTCAAGGATGGCAACCGTTGTATCCTCAAATGTTTTATGGCTGTCTCACCTTCAAAAAAACGGATGTATATCCCCAGTGATGCCCCAACAAAGAACAAACGGTGCTCTGATGATGTTTGGGACTTGTGTGGATCGAGACAAAACATCTGGATCAAGGATAAGGCATAAATGAAGGGTCTATGTGTACCGCCTGCTGTTTGCTTCCCATATCCGTGCTGAAGAAACGTACAGGGATTGTACCGATCAGATCATAATGCCCGCCGTAAACGAACAGAATATACTACCATTAGTATAACAGATGCATTTTACTGATATACGGCACATCTGCAAATTTTTTGTGAATATTCCGATCCCTTCAAAAAGAAACGGATACATCCTGCAGATTGCGGGATGTATCCGTTCGACGTAGTTTGCTGATTGCCAAGGGTATTCCGATCAGATCGTAATATCGAAGGACTCGCGTCCGTCCTCATGTGCGACAAAACGCTTCTCGTTCTTTGTGATGGTGATATTGTACTTACATCCGCGGAAGATACGTGTGACCTTTGCGGGCAGCATTTCCCGGCTCAGGCAGGGATCGATCTCAATGCCGTCCCATCTTGCCTTGATACCGAGCATATACTGCGTTACTGCAATATACATCCAGGTCGCAGTACCTGTCAGCCAGGATACGTTGGCAAGACCGAATTTGTCACTTTCCGGACCGAAAATATTGGAAGCATAGACATAGGGCTCTGCCTTATATCTCCACTCACCTGCTGTCCTCTGAGCGATCATCGGCAGCAGCTGATGATAATACTTATAGGCATTCTCGGGACGCTTGAGCATACATTCCGCAATGATCGCCCATGTATTTGCATGACAGAAGACACTGCCGTTTTCGCCGCAGCCCTTATTATAATTGGTGAGGGGGTCCTCCTTTGAGGGATAGTCCTGCATGGAGGGATGGATCTTTTTGATACCAAGATCGGTATCAAGATACTGCTTGACGGAGTCCATGGCCTCTGTTGCATTTTCACCCATGCCGCTGATGACAGCCCAGCTTTGTGTATTGAGCCAGATCTTTGCCTGCGGCTCTTTCTCGGAGCCGATGAATCTGCCTTCATCGGTGATGCAGCGTCTGTACCAATGACCGTCCCATGCAAGGTCATTGACCAGCTTCTTCTGTGATTCGTAAATGTCAAGATAATACTGTCCGCATTCGCCCTTCAGATCTGCGATCTCTGCGATCATTTTCAGAACCGTACCGAACTGCATGCTTGTCCAGATGCTCTCTCCCTTACCCTTACGGCAGACCTTGAAAAGCATATCGTTCCAGTCAGAGGAAAGCATCAGCGGGAAACCGTTTTCACCAAGGTTCGCAAGACAGAATTCGATGGATTTTTTGATGTGCTCCCATACGGTGGCGCTTCCGCCGTCATAAAACTCGACGACCTCATCCAGATAGTCAAGGCTGCCCTCCTCCATCAGAATATGGTAACAGGTCATGACGAGCCAGAGATGGTTATCGGAATGAATACGTGTAACGGGCTCCCATCCCTCTGTGGGGAAACAATAGTGGTTACAGTGGCCGTCATTATACTGCTGAGAGAAGAGCAGATTCAGCTTGTCCTTTGCACGGCGTGTATCGAAGGGAACCATAGAGAGGATATCCTGCGCGGTGTCACGGACACCGATGCCGCGGAAGGTACCGGTTGCATAATAGCTGATATTTCTGGAGAAACGGAAATTACGCTCTGCCTGATAGGGATTCCAGATGTTGATCATGGTCTTTGCGTCCTCATCGGGAATGTCACACTGGAACTTGGAGAGATAGTTATCCCAGAATTTCGCAAGACCTGCATAAGAACGGTCAACAAAATCTTCGCTTCTGCAGTTTGCAACGCTCTTTACGATCTCCTCCTCGGTCATTGCGGTTCCAAGGAAGATATTGACGGTCTTTTCCTCACCTGCATGCAGATCAAGCTCGAGCTGGAGTGCAAAGCAGGGGTCACCGCCGTACAGCGTAGAGTTGGAGCACTTGCCTTCCTCGATGCGCTTGGGATTTTCTTCGCTTCTGTAAGCGCCGACAAATTCGTCTCTGTCACAGTCAAATGCTGCAACGGGAACGTTTGCTGCAAAGTAGACAAGCGGTGTTTCGTCAGGCTTGGACTGTGTTTCAACACCATACTTATAGACAAGGATATCATCAATGTTGTAGCAGGCAAGCTGATGCTTGTTGTAGCACTGCCACTGCAGCTCACGCATGAATTCCATCATGCCGAGCTCCACGAACGGAAATACGGTGATCTTCTTATCAACGTCCGAGCGGATCTTCAGATTCCAGATCAGTGCATTCTCGTATTCACCGACAAAGTAACGTGCGATGACGGAGACACCGTTCTTTTCTGCCTCGAAGCGGGTGTAGCCCATGCCGTGTGTAGAGGACCACTTTTCGGGCTTGGACTTGCAGGGCTCGTTCGTCGGACACCAAAAATCGTTTCCATCCTTGATATACGTATAGAAGCCGCTTCTGTCGGTCGGGATATGGAAGAATCTGTAATGGTTGATACGCCAGATCTGCGGAGATTTGTAGAACGCAACACCGCCGCCTGCCTGAGACATCATGGTGTGGAAGGTACCGTTGGAGAGATAGTTCATCCACGGTGTCGGTGTATTATACTTTTCAAAACGGATCTCGCGTTTCTCATTGTGAAACTGATACATAGGGATACCTCCTGACTGGTATGATCTTAATGATTCTGCGTGTATATCGATCAGTTTTTTGCGTTATTGAATACCTTGACGCAGCGATAGGTTTCGTAAACGTCATACTTGGATACGACCTCATAGGGAGCATGCATGGAAAGCACCGGAACACCGATATCGATGGTATCGATATTGTGCGCAGAGATATACTTTGCAACAGTTCCGCCACCGCCTGCATCTACACGGCCAAGCTCGCCTGTCTGGAAAAGAACGCCGTTATCGGAAAGCAGATTATGGATATATCCGACGAATTCCGCGGATGCGTCATTTGTGCCGCCCTTACCGCCGCTGCCTGTGAACTTTGTGATGACGACACCCTGATTGATATAAGATGCGTTCTTTGCTTCAAACTGTCCTGCAAATTTGGGGTCGTATGCCGCATTGACGTCAGCGGAGAGACACTTCGAATTTGCGCGTACAGTATGGATATTGGCACCCATGGTATTTGCAAGATCCTCAAAGATATCGGTCATCAGAGAGCCCTGCATACCGGTAGGACCGTCGGAGCCGGTCTCTTCTTTATCTGCAAAGATCGCGTAGATGGTGTGTACGGGATTCTCCTCCTCAAGTGCCGCCAGAAGCATCGGATATGCACAAACACGGTCATCATGTCCGTATGCGCCCATCAGTGTACGGTCAAGGCCGATATCACGCGCCTTCATTGCGGGAACAGCAGAGATTTCTGCGCTCATCAGGTCGCGCTCGGTAATGCCGTATTTTTCGTACAGCGCGGAAAGGAAGTTCAGCTTGTATTTTTGATCTGCCTTCTCATCGGCAAACGGTGCAGCACCGACAACGATGTTCAGGCTCTCACCGTCAATGGCGGTACCCATCGGCTTTGCGCTCTGCTCACGTCCGAGGTGCGGAAGAATATCGGTAATATAGAAAATGGGATCGCTTTCGTCTTCGCCGATACAGATGTCCACGGTCGTGCCGTCAGCTTTACATACGGTGCCGTGCAGTGCGAGCGGAATGGTGACCCATTGCCACTTCTTGATGCCGCCGTAATAATGTGTCTTCAGATAGCAGACACCGGTATCCTCAAATACGGGATGCTGCTTGAGGTCGATGCGGGGAGAATCGACGTGTGCCGCGGAAATACGGATACCGTTCTCCAGAGGCTCAGATCCGATGACGAAAACATGGAGGCTCTTACCGCGGTTATTGAAATAGAACTTATCTCCTGCTTTGACGGGCTGACCGAAGGTATAGGGGACAAAGCCGCGTGCTTCTGCCATTTTGATTCCCTCGGCGACCGCCTCACGTTCCGTTTTCGCACGGTCCAGAAATACTGCATAAGGAACACAGAATTTCATTGCTTCCTCACGGATCTCATCAGTGAGACCGTTGAAGGCATCCTTTTGCTCGTAGAAAAGGGTTTCCTTGAGTTGTTGACCTTTGGTTTTTTCTTCCATGATAATGCTCCTTTTATTTTGTTCAGTTTGTTTGTTCGGTGCTTTGATAGTAAAGGGTTCTGTATGTTTCCTCGGCTTGCGTACATCTCTGTACATATGCCGCAGTTTCTGTGATTGGGATATTGACGAGAATTCCGTTTTCGGAGATCGAGGGGTCCTCGAGCCATCGGTTGACACGGGCATAGCCTGCGTTATATGCGGCGTATACGGTATCCCATCTTCCGTACTGCCGATACAGCCATGAAAGCAGAAAAACACCTGCATTGATGTTATAGGAGGGGATGGCAATGGTCTCGGGATCGAATGTCTCCCCTTGCAGGAAGGCGATCCAATCATACGTGTCGGCGGTGATCTGCATCAGACCGACTGCGTTTGCATGAGACACAGCGTGCTCGTCAAAGCCGCTTTCCGTATGAATGACACCATATATGACCGATTCGGGTACTCCCCACCTTTGAGATGCGTTTTCGACGAGGACGTTATATTTCCGCGGATAAAAAACGGAGCCTGCATCCTGCGTGACCTTTTGCAGGGCAATGCCGACGGCAAGCGCACAAAAGAGAAGACAGGGAACGATGAGCAGGATTGCCGCGATCGCGTGCAGCCGTCGGGAGAAGGAACGATGCTTTAGCTGCATAAGGAATACCTGAGCAAAACGTCGGTCAGGGCAGCTGCAAGCGCATCCGTCGAACCGTTGTTTTCGATCATGACATCACAATGCTCGGCAAAGAATCGATCGTCATACTGTGCGTCGATCCGTTGACAAGCCTTTTCATAGGTGATTCCATCGCGCTGACAGATCCGGCGGATGCGGATGTCTTTGTCGGCGCATATGCCGATGATCAAGTCACACTCCCGATCAAAGCCGCTTTCAAACAGCTGAGGCGCATCGATACAGGCTGCTCTGCAGCCCGCCTCTCTCCGCTCGCCCAGCCAATGACGGCAGTAGTCGAGAATATATCGGTGGGTGATGGAATTGAGTGTATTCAGCTTTTGTACACGCAGATCCGGATCCGGTTCGCCAAAGACAATGCCTGCAAGCTTCTGTCGGTTCAGTGTTCCGTCCGGAAGCAGGATGCCGTCTCCGAATGCGTCTGTCAGCTCCTCAAGGCACGACCAGCCCTTTTGACAGACAAGGCGCGATACCTCATCTGTATTCAAGGATGGTATTCCGTGCGCTGCAAGCACACGAGCTGCTTCTCCCTTTCCTGATCCGGAGCCTCCTGTCAGACCGATGACGGTAAACTGTGACATGTTCATATCGTGATCCTTTCGTATCAGCAGCTTTGAATGGAAAAGCCTGCTGCTTTTGCGAGTCGGTTATACACGGCAAGTCCCAATCCCTCCTTTTTGGGGGTCGGGGCATATATGGTTTTGATCTCCGGCATTTCGTCAAAAGCACGAAGACAAGCGAACAGGCGGTGTGCCTGCATCACGGGATCGTCTTTTCTTCCCATACTGAGTGTACGCTGCGGAGGCAGCGTTGATACATCCTCCTCATAAACAAGAAAGCCTGTATGCGGATCGGATGCATGCGTCTGCATATAAGAGAGGACACGCTCCTCATCGCCGTGAAGAAGGAGAACCTCTGCGTTTGGTGCATAATGTCGGTATTTCATGCCGGGAGAGCGGGGGATGAACTCCCCTGTGACCTTATCTGTGACGATCCGGTCGATGCTGACACATCCTTCTCCGAGGACACTGACAAGGTCTTCATAGGTGACGGCGCCCGGACGAAGCAGGATGACGCGCTCCTCCTCCACCGCGATGACTGTGGATTCCAGACCGATCTCCGACGGGTTTCCTGCAAGGATCATATCGACACGTCCGTCAAGATCACGGATGACATGCTCCTTTGTCGTGGGAGAGGGATGACCGGACAGATTGGCACTTGGTGCCGCAATCGGGACACCTGCCATACGGATCAGGGCATTGGCGACGGGATCGGATGGCAGTCGGATCGCTACAGTATCAAGTCCTCCTGTGACAGATGCGGGGATACAGTCCCTTTTTTTCATGATCATGGTCAGCGGTCCCGGCCAAAAGGCGCAGGCAAGGGTATAGAACAGCGCGTTTGTATGGCAGTACGATTCTGCCCAATCGATGTCTGCGATATGTATGATCAAGGGGTTGTCAGAGGGACGGCCCTTTGCTTCGTATATTTTTTTTGCGGCTTCTCCGTCCAGCGCGTTTCCGCCGAGTCCGTACACGGTTTCTGTCGGAAAGACAACAAGTCCGCCCGCGCGGATACAGTCCGCCGCACGCGCAAGAAGTGCTTGTTCGCCGTCGGTTTGTGCGCTATGGATCGGTAGGATCTCGGTGCTTTTCATCATTATTTCCTATTCTCCGTTGCTTTTCACAGCGTTTTTTCGGATTGCTCCAGCTTCTTTGCGATATCTGCTTCCGTCAGAGGGGTAATCACTGCATTGAGATCGCCGTTGAGAACGTCCTCAAGGCAGTACAGCGTCAGGGCGATGCGATGGTCGGTGATCCGTCGCTGCGGATAATTATAGGTGCGGATCTTTTCGCTCCGGTCACCGGATCCGATCTGGGATTTTCTTGCGTCTGCACGCTCGGTATCCCGTTTCCGCCGCTCCTCCTCATAAAGCTTTGCACGGAGCATTTTCATTGCCTTATCACGGTTTTTGAACTGACTGCGCTCCTCCTGACACTCCACAACGATACCCGTCGGTATATGTAGGATGCGTACGGCAGATTCTGTTTTATTGATATGCTGACCGCCCGCGCCGCTGGATTTACACGTTTCCATGCGTACATCGGACGGAGGAATGTCGATTTCCACGTCTTCGATTTCGGGGAGCACGGCGACCGTTGCGGTCGAGGTCTGTATCCGTCCCTGCGATTCTGTTTCCGGGACACGCTGAACACGGTGTACACCCGATTCGTATTTCATCCTAGAATATACGCCGACACCCTCTATAAAAAATGTGATCTCCTTGATTCCGCCAAGCTCCGTTTCGTTGATGCTTGAAACGGAGATCTTCCACTGCTCGCGATCGGCATACATCCGATACATACGGAACAGATTCGCAGCAAACAGTGCCGCCTCTTCTCCGCCCGCGCCTGCACGGATCTCCATGATGACCGATCGGTCGTCGTCTTCATCACGCGGAAGCAGGAGAATGCGGATCTGCTCCTCCAGCGCAAGGATCTGCGCGCGTGAGGTCTCCAGCTCCTCCTCGGCCATTGCGGCAAGCTCGGCATCCTTTGTGTGCAAAGCCTCCGTGAGAAGGCGCTCGGTTTCCTCGGCAGTCTTCTGCGCCTTCAGATAAGCATGGTATGCCTGTGCAATCGGCTCAAGGGAACGGTATTCCCGCATACAGGAGAGATAACGTGCTGCATCGGATACGATGTCCGGCTGCTGCAGCTCGATCTCGATTGCGGAATATCGCATTGCCGGTTCACGGCACCGTTCCAACAGCGTCATCACTTAAGCCTCCTGTTAATCTGTACATTTTCCACGGTTTCATTTTTTGATACATATATATTATTATACACGAAAAAGCGGTGTCTGTCAATGATTTGCGGAGTCTCGTGCACCAAAAGTGCAATATTTCAATAAAAAAGGACATCTGTTAAAGTACAGACGTCCTTTTGGAATTTTTGATACTCAATAAGCGGTGACGGGGGTATTCAGCGTAGTATGCTTTTGCCAAAGTGCCTCATTATAGACGATCTTTTCAATATAAGATGCGATCTTTTCGGCATATACATCGCTTTTAACGTATTCTGTAAAGTCACCCAGCAAAACAGAATAATCTTTGTCCTGCCAAATGCTTTCCGGAAGCGGACAGCGCAGCATGATATGTGTTGCGTAGGATGCATCGACACGGCGGATCTCGCCGATCTCCATATCAAAGGCGTTGTTTACAAAATCGTCGGGAAGAGAGGTTGAGGAGGAGATGACATATCCGTGCTTGAGTGTATGACGTCCTGCATCCTCGCTGTATTTTTCTTCAAGCGCCGAAAAATCAGCACCGTTTTCAAGCTCTTGCATGATCGTGTCACAAAGTGCGCGCTTTTCTGCCGCCTCTTCCTCTGTCAGATTTGCAATCAGGACACTTCCGTCCTCGTTATATTGCACCTCTCCGTTTTCGTCAAGCACATTTTTGTCAACGGTTCGCACATAGATATGCCGCACACAGACGTAGTTCTTTTCATAGAAGGTCTTATACTGCTCGTTTGTGATCGGTTCTGCACCGGTCGTTCCGAGAGATGTATCTCCGTACAGGTATTCATAAAGATAATTGATCTTTTCATCTGCGATGTACATCTGACGGAGCGTATCTACATTCAACATGATCGGCGCAAGGGCCTCATTCAGCTCCTTGCGGCCGCCGGCATTTTCGATCTCGCTGTCGATGGCGGCATTGATGGCAGAAACGGTGGGGGAGGGAAGCTGCAGACCGTAGCTGTCAAAGAGATACAGGGAGATACAGTTATTCTTGACGATCTCTCTGATACGCATATCGAGGTACGCCGATACGGTCATTGTTTCCGTGGTGTTTGCGGTTACCGGAATGGTGATCTCGGATGTCAGGTATTCCTCGGTGTCGCTGCCACCCAAAAGCTGCAGAAAATAGTTCTTATAGCCGGAGATCCAATATGAGTACATGGCCTCGGTTACCACAGTCCCCTCATAGCTGATGACAGCTGCGCTCTTATCCTTTGCGCAGGAGGTCAGCAACAGAAGCGGAAGTGATGCGGCGGCAAGCACAGCCGCAATGATCCGACGTAATTTCACGGTGGTCACCTATGTCCTTCGTATAACGAAAGACACCTTTCTGTGTGAAGATCTTTTTGACAATCAGATGGATTATTTCTTTGCGTTTTTCAATGCCGCCTGTGCCTTCAGACGAAGCGCTGTATCGAGAATACGCTTACGGATGCGGATATTTATGGGGGTCACCTCGATCAGCTCGTCATCGGTAATGAATTCCATTGCTTCTTCAATGGAGAGGATCTTGGGCGGTGTCAACGTCAATGCTTCGTCGGCACCGGTGGAGCGGATCGCCGTCAGGTGCTTCTTCTTACATACATTGACAGCAATATCCTCGACCTTGGGACATTCGCCGACGATCATACCCTCATATACATCCACCTGATTGGAGATGAACATGATACCGCGATCCTGCGCATTGAACACACCGTAGGATGTGGATTCGCCGGTCTCGGATGCGATCAGGGAACCTGTGAAACGACGGATGATCTCTCCGCAGTACGGCTGATAGGAATCAAACATGGCATTCATGATACCCTCGCCGCGCGTATCGGTCAAAAACTCGGAACGATAACCGAACAGACAGCGTGTGGGGATCTCATACTCAATATGCATACGCTCGCCGCGCTTCTGCATATCCAGAAGGTTGCCCTTTCTCTGTCCCATCTTTTCGATAACAGTACCGGAGAACTCGTCGGGGACGTCGATATATACCTTCTCAACAGGCTCACACATAACGCCGTCGATCTCTTTCATAATGACATGCGGTGTGGAGAGCGCCATTTCATATCCCTCACGGCGCATATTTTCAACCAGGATCGAAAGATGCATCTCGCCGCGGCCGCATACGCGGAATTCGTTTGCGGATTCGCCGTCTGACACACGCAGGGAAACGTCCTTGAGCAGCTCCTTATAAAGCCGCTCACGCAGGTGACGGGAGGTTACATATTTTCCCTCTCTTCCCGCAAAGGGAGAATCGTTGACAGAGATGGTCATTTCCAATGTCGGCTCCGATACCTTGACGAACTCAAGCGCCTCCGGCGTATCGTTTTTACAGATGGTATCACCGATGGTGATGTCCTCGCATCCGGAGAAGCAGACGATATCACCGACGGTTGCCTTCTCAACAGCGATCCTCCGCAGACCGTCTATCTGATAGAGTGCTTGTACACGTGCGCGCTTTGCCTTTGCATCGGGCGTATGATAATTACATACGGATACCTCTTCATTGACATGGATGACGCCGCGCTCAATACGTCCGATAGCGATACGTCCGACATAATCATTATAGTCAATGGAGGATACGAGCATTTGCAGGGGCTGCTGGTCGTTGCCCTCGGGGGCGGGGATATAATCGAGAATGGTTTCGAACAGCGGCTTCAGATCATCGGAATTCTCATAGGGAGAATACGCTGCGGTACCGGCACGTCCCGAACACCAGATCATCGGAGAATCGAGCTGCTCATCGGTTGCATCAAGCTCTAAAAGAAGCTCTAAAACTTCGTCGCCGACCTCGTCCAGACGAGCATCGGGCTTATCGATCTTGTTGATAACAATGATGACACGGTGATTCAGCTCCAACGCCTTCTGAAGAACAAAGCGTGTCTGCGGCATCGGTCCCTCCGCTGCATCGACGAGCAGAACGACACCGTTTACCATTTTCAGGATACGCTCAACCTCGCCGCCGAAATCTGCGTGACCGGGGGTATCGATGATATTGATCTTTACATCTTTATAATGGACAGCGGTATTCTTTGCAAGAATGGTGATTCCGCGTTCTCTTTCAAGATCGTTTGAGTCCATGACACGTGTTTGTGTTTCCTGATTTTCGCGATAGATACCGCCCTGCTTGAGAAGTCCGTCCACAAGCGTTGTTTTTCCGTGGTCGACGTGTGCGATGATGGCGATATTTCTTAAATCTTCTCTGACCAAAATTTGTCTCTCCTTAATTTCTGCCGATGGTACGGTCGGCATTTCTGTTATGTATAAAATTTTTTTGGATACCTTTTCATTATATCACATATATTTCGATTTGAAAAGAGCATGAAAAAAAGAATGGCCGTTTGTTCTCAAAAAATTTACATATTCTGTATCGAAAAACAAAATGTCCTCATCGGTTTGATGAGGACATGCGGGATCAATTATCCAGCTTCAAATCGTTTTCTCCAATCCATCCGATCTTTCGGAAAAGAAGTCCGAGGATCCATGTCAAGACGGCAGGAAGCACGATACAGATCAGAATAAGACCAATGAGGTCCATCGTCGTGATGGATGCTTTGGTTCCCGCTGCGATTCCGTCAAGCCAACCCGTATAGACACCGATCGGTCCAACGAGACCGCAGGTTCCCATGCCGGAGGAGATCGCAGCACCGTTCATTTCCATGCGGAAGACACACGTTGCAAGCGGTCCTGTGATGGCAGAGGTCAGGATCGGCGGGATCCAGATGCGCGGATTCTTGATGATGTTGCCCATTTGAAGCATAGAGGTACCGATGCCCTGTGATACAAGACCGCCGACACCGTTTTCACGGAAGCTCATAACGGCAAATCCGACCATCTGTGCACAGCATCCTGCAACTGCGGCTCCTCCTGCAAGTCCTGTAAGAGAGAGTGCGGCACAGATCGCGGCAGAGGATATGGGGAGTGTCAGTGCGATACCGACCAGAACGGAAACGATGATACCCATCAAAAACGGCTGAAGGACCGTTGCTTCCCGGATGATGGTACCGAATGCGTTTGCAGCACTTCCAATGAACGGTGCGATCCCGGCGGACAGTGCAACACCGACGAAAATCGTTGTGAGAGGCGTCACGAGCAGGTCGATCTTGGTTTCCTTAGAGACGGCTTTTCCGATTTCGGCAGCGATAATTGCGATGACGAGTACAGCAAGCGGTCCGCCCGCACCGCCGTAGCTGTTTGCGGAGGCACCGACTGCAAGAAGAGAATACAGCACCAAGGGAGGGGCCTTCAGCGCATATCCGATGGCACACGCCATTGCGGGACCGGACATCCCTGTTGCAAATCCGCCGATCGTATTGAGCGTCGGGATCTGCAGATGCGTGCCGAGTGTATTGATGATCGTTCCGATTAAAAGAGAACAGAAGAGACCCTGTGCCATGGCGGACAGGGCGTCAATGCCGTAACGGTGCGCAGAAAAGACGATGTCTTTTCTTGCAAGAAAAGCTTTGATTTTTTTCATGTGGGGATCCTTTCACTGTGTCTTTCCCAAATGCCTTAACCTATATAACAGCATATAACGAAAACAGATCTGTTGTCACTATGTGTTTGTATCAAGGCGGGGGTGTTATATCTGTTGCAAAAAAGGCAAACACACCGCAGATCAAACCCGTGTCTGCAATGTGTTTGATGGATGATACGAAACGCGGATATTTAACGGTATACGGCAATCGCGACCGACTGAGGACCAAGCTCGACAGGAATGGAGGAGCATCCGTCGACGGTTTCAAAGGACTGAAGCGTGCGACCTTGTACGCGGATATTCGGCGTGCGTGCCTCGTCCGAATCGTTCCATAAGGTCACATAAAGCGCATCGTCGGATGCAAAACCGCGTGCCATCAGATACGGATCATCATTCTCGATGCCCAAAACATCGGTATAGGTTGCATAAGGGATCTCTTTTACGTATTTCTGCCGCAGTGCCGTTACTTGTGCGCAGTAGATACGCTCTTCTGCAAAGACATCATTTTGAATGTCGTCATGACATGCTTTGAAGCGGACACCCATCTGCGGTATATAGTGATAGAGGAAGAGGTAGTTGACATACCGCTTGGGGCAGTTTGGACTGCTGTGACGTCCTGTCACGACCGCCTCAGGGAAGATATATCGCTGGAAATCGGGGAAGATCACACTGCCGCGGTCACCGCCGATCTGATAATCGCGCTCATTTTTCTCTCCCGGATAATTGGGGCATCCGTGGACGAGATCGAGCGAACCGCTGTAAATATCGGTGAACATTTCGCTCATGAAAGCGAACTGCGGAGAGATCTTCTTGGATTCATCCTGGAGATCGGCGACAAGTCTTGCCTGTCCGCAGGACATGGCTCTTGCAGGGTTATTTCCTTCATGCGGATGGTTTTCATTGAAGCAGGGGAAGGGATCCAATCCGCCGATCTGATCATACAGGACACCGTCAACACCGAAGGAGCTGAGCCACCGCTCCTTTTCTACCATCAACGATCTCCATTCGGGACAAGCGGGACATGCCTGTGTAAAGGTCTTTCCGGTATAATATGCAAGGAAGAAGCTGTTATGCGCAAAGGACCAGTTGTCGATATAAGGATATCCCCAAATATTGATGCTCTGAATATCCTTTCCGATGCCGTTTTGATAAAAATCACTGAGCGGATCGATCAGGTGTCCCTGATAATAAAGCATGACACGTCCGCCGGCATCCTGTACCTTTTTGATGTTTTCCTTGAATGAGGCTTCTCCTCCCATCGATTCGGAGATCTTCAGATCAGGGTACATGTTATCATGTCCCGAATCATACCAGCCGAAGAGTCCGAGTGTATCAAATCCGTGTGCTTTTGCCATTTCATAGATCTTGGGAAGATCGTCATAGGAATAATGCTCATATCCATACTGCATCTTCATGACGACCAACAGAAATCCTGACATTTCACGGATCCATCGGGGAACCTCATGACCATGATGACGGCGGTACGGACGGATCCATTCCAAATACCGTTCAGCGGAACGGTACCATTTGCCCCGATAGAGCTCTACTCGCACAGGAGCAGTCGTCATGGATGTGTTTTTACAGCACAAATGCTTATCGACGGTCATTGTAATGGCACCGTGATCGGTATAGCTGCCGATGATCTTCAGCTCGCAGGCGATAAACTCGGGGTCCTCTGTTGTCATAAACAAGCAGCGCTCTTTATCCATCAAGCCGAATGTGCCCATCATGGCACCGCCCGGATAGGTGACCGCCATCGTTTCATGTCCGACGTCACGGTGAGGCTCGGAATTGCTGATCATTTCGCCGACATTCATAATGAGCTTTCCGGGCTCCTGCGGCCAATACAGTGTGGGCTTTCCGTTTCCCAAGGTTTTGATGACGCCGACACGGGGATACTCGAAATCTGTGATATACAGGTCGGTACGATTATTGACATCCGCTGTAAAAAGCAGACTCTCCCCTTCGATTTTTACGTGAAGGGTCAGCGAAATATCAACATATTGCTTTTCCTTTCTTCCTCTGTCTGTTTTCAAACGGTTCATATGAAAGGAGGCGCTGAGAGCGGTATGTGTGGCAATGATCTCCTGCTCCTCTTCCTCGACCAATGTCTCAAAGCAGCCGTCTCCGGAAAGATTCATAAAGAAGCTGTTGCGGGCGGGACTTGCCAAGAGCTCAAGGTCTTCTTCCTTATGAACATAGGAGGTGAGACGGCCTCTTTCGTCGAATATGGCCTTGATGGATTCATTTTCCAAGATAATCATGGATAAAATTCCCTTTCTTTGTTTTCGATTGTATACGAGTGTATGATGTCAAAGCGTGATTACATGGCAGGAGTGCACGGCTTCGGCAACACGGCGCTCACGCTTATGGCAGGTGAAGATTAGTGCCTGAGAGGCAATCTCCGGATCTGCGGTTGTATGATCGGATTCGGAGGTGATGCTTCCGTTCTCGGATGTTGTACGAAGAAGCAGCGCGACCATGCGGGCAAGCCGTTTGTCGTCCAACGTTGCAAATGCCTCGTCGAACAGCAGAGGCGGCATCTCCTTTCGGTACAGCATATGCAGAAGCGCTATTCGAAGACTGAGATATGCAAGGTCTTGTGTTCCTGCACTCATATAGTCAATTGGCATTTCTGCCTCCTCTGCTTCATCAAATGCGACGCCTGAGAGCTGCATGGCATCATCGATGGAGAGATCATGGTAACGTTTATCGGAAAGCACACGCATCAATTTTCCCGCCGTTGCGGTCAAACGCGGTGCGATCTCATTATGGAGACGTGTGCTTGCACTGCGCATCGTTTCGATTGCGATATTCAAAGCGGCGTACATTCTGCGTTCACGGCGAAGCTGAGCATCCATTTCCTCAAGTAGCTTGCGCAGAATGCGCGGGTCGGGGCCGATATCAGCAGTCTTTGCGGGGATGACTGCATGGGCCCGATCGGCAGACTCGACTGCAGAAACCTTCTTTTCTGCAGGGAGCTTTGCACGCAGGATGGCGATACGCTCCGTAATCGCGGCGCAGGATTTCAGATTGAAATCGAGCTCACGGCGCAGGACATCCGTTTCGATCTCTCCGGGAGCACGTCCGCCAAAGAATGCTTGAAGCTCATGGAAGCGCGCCTCCAAAGCAGTCTCGCTTTCCACACCGTGTGCGGTGAGGAATGCAACGATAGAGTCTTCGCAGTGTGCAGTTTTCTGCTTGAGACGCTCGATCTCCGCAAGTGTTCGCTCGACACGGTTGACAGCGGTACGGACGATATCCGGTGTCAGCCGCTCTGCAGTGATCTTGGGAACATCGGGCGGCTGCAGCTTTGAGAGTAGGAGCGCTGCCTGTCTGGCGGCTTCGCTGCGGCGAAGTGATGCATCGGAGATACGTTCTCCGATCGTATCCTTACTTTCCTCAAGTGCATGCAGCTTTCCTTCGGATAACAGATATTCCTCAAGAAAGTTTTCCAGCTCATCCTCGGTGGAGCAGGCATATCGCTTCAGCATGGCACCGAGATTCTTTTCATATCTTGATCGGGATACAAAGAAGAATCCCGCAAGAGCGGCAAGAAATGCCGTCACAAAAATGGCAGTTTGCGTATGGCTTGAACGAAGGACAAAGAAAAAGATCGTTGAGGAAAGTGCAAAAATTGTCAAAAGAAGCAGAAGAATTCCGCATACGGTCATGATGGAGCGTTTTGCGTAGATTTTATCCAAGCGGGATCTGAGTACATCGACACCGCCATCCAAGGCGATACGGCGAAGCTGCTTTTCCTTGATGTTATCGCGGCGGACGGAGAATTCGATACGCTCGAGCTCATCCCTTGCGTTCTTTTCGTCGGAGGAGGCGGACTGCATATCGTCTGCGCAAAGATAAAGAGATGCGACATAGTCCCGATCCGGAACATAGCTTCCGCGGAAGATCGACTTTGTGAGGGAGAGTGTTTTCTGCTCGGATGCTGCTTTTTTCAGCCGCAGCTCACCGAGCACCTCCATATCATTGTACTGTTGATATTCCTGATACCGCTCATATATTTTTTGCAGCTGTGCGGTACGTTCCTCTTTTTCCCGCTTGTTTTCCTCATATTCGGCAATTGCGGCAAGAATCGGTGCCGAAAGCCGGTCCTCGTCAGGGACGTCGGATTCGGAAGGCTCATCCGCTGCTTGCTGTGTATTTACACCTTCCGTTGCTGCGGTGCTCGTACTGATTTGTTTTTCAGCTTCTGCCAAGGTGGCTGCAAGAGAGCTTCGGCGACGTTCCATCTCATAGATGGTTCCGCGCTCTGTTGTGGGATCAAAGAGCGCTTCTTTTTTTTGTGTCAGCCGAAGGATTGCAGCCTGCGGATCAAGCTCCTCATTGGCGGCATAAAGGATACGGTCGATCGCGGCCTTGATGGGGCCTCCTCCCGTATAACTGCCGTTTTTTTTCGCGGAGGTGTTTGCTGTGACCTGTCCGACAAATGCGGTCGCGGAGAAGATCTCCTCCGAGACACCGAAGAAGACCTCTCCCGGGATCTGTCCTTCAAACAAGGGGGTGTCGGATACGATCTCACCGTGATTTCGTGCAAAGATCTTACAGCTCTGTATCGGCGGAGCGTTTTCCTCACATGGAAGTGTATATGTTCTTTGAATACGGAAGGAACGTGATTCGGATGCGGGATCGGGTGACAGACGTACGGTACAGTCGAGCCATCCGGAAAGTGTATCGGAAAAGGCAAAGTACCGTTCCATGGTGCGGATGTCGGAAAAACCATAGAACAGGAAGCGAATGAAGGATGCGATGGTCGTTTTTCCGGATTCGTTTTCACCCTCAATGATATTCAGACCCGCACGGAAGGGGATCTCACGCTCTGTTACGGCACCGAACTGTGTGATATATATGCGTTCTATGATCATGTGTCTGATTCCTCTTATCTCTATGTATATATCTGTATCGGATGATGTCGTTTCAACGGTTTTTCAGCTCTTGTAATCCGACTCTGAGTGCGATCGCGGCGGTCTGACGCAATGTTTCGTCCTCGGAAAACAGCGCATCGCGCAGTTCGTTATAATATGCACCGCGCAGCGTGGGATCCTCGGAAAGCGCTTCTGCTTGCCACGGGACGGTTCGGTCGATGAGCGTGAGAGAAGCAATATCGGGAAGGGATGCAAGGAGCTGCGTCTCCTCGAAGAAAAGATCTGCCGGAATCTCTCCGGTCAATGTCAGGGAAAGCGCAGTATCGCGGTCAAGTGTTATATGGGCATCCTCTGCGGTACGAAGGATATGTGCAATTACATCCGCTTCTGTTAATGTTTGTGCAAGCCGCAGAGCGGTGAGGTCAACGGTCAATACCTCATAATGACGGCGCGCGACACGGAGTCGGCGGACAGAGACGTTGTTGGCTCCGTTTTCATCGGTACGAAGGATACCGCATATGGCACCCTTGAAGCCGGTCTCGCTGAAGTCTCTGCCGATCAGACAGCCGGAATAGCCGAAATAGGTCTTGCCGACACGGCGGACACCTTCGGTATTATGGATATGTCCGAGAGCGGCATAGTCGAAACCGAAGCGTGCAAGCTGTTCCTTTGTGATCTGCGGCGTATCCTCGCTTGTCCCGCGGATATCGGCATGACCGCAGAAGATGCGGAATACACCGGGCTTCTTTTCAACAGGACGTACGCCTGCAAGCGGTCGGTAACCCGGCATCTGCGGTGCCACGTGCGCAAATCCCCATACCTCGGCGCCGATATCTTCAAAATAAACGGAACGGACCTTCTCCGATGTGAAAACGTGCACGTTTGAAGGCAATGACGACTGTGCGTACACGCAGTCATCGGTATAGAAATCATGGTTGCCGGGTGTGATCACGAAATGACAGGAGGGCGTTTGTTCCATCTCACGCCAAAGAAATGAGATCGTCTCCTTTTTGATGAATGCATGGCTGAAAAGATCTCCCGCAATCAAGACCAGACGAATATCATTCTGCCTGATATAGAGAAGCATGGACGAAAATGCAGCGCGAAGCTCGGCACGCTTGAGGTCTGCGGCATCCAGATCCGCAACGGTATAGGGCGTATCAAGGTGCGCATCTGCGCAATGGAGAAATCGAAGCATGGAAGGCTCCTTTCAAATCAAAGGTGAAGAAGGATCAGCGGTCGGTGGGGAATGCTTTGCTCAGCTCATTCTGTGCGGAACGCTTATAATACTCAAAATGATCCCAGAAGCCGGTTCCCTGTGTGATGGAGCTATGCAGCGCATGATTGACTGCATAATTCAGATAAGGATATCCGGACGAGAAGGATACCGCAAAATCAAAGGAAACAGAATTACAGATAAGATCGAGCATATCGATGCTTTTACCGTCTCTGACATAGTAGGAGAGCGACTCGTCCAGATACAGATCGTTTTGCACACGGCTGCTTGCGGCAAAAAGCGCTTGAAGCAGGGTGCCTGTTTCCTCAAGTGCACCGTTGGAGGAGGGGACACAGATGACTGCGGCATCACCGGTATAAGATACATAGTGCTCCTGTGTCTGTGTCAGCTTTGGAATCGGCAATACTCCCCACTCGGTCGAAATGTCTGCGTAGGAGGGAATATGAGAGAGCGTATTTACATGATAGAGCATTTTACCTGCGGCAAACAACGCATTATCGTTGGGGTACTCTGCGGTATATCGGTCAGCGCCTGCAGATGTTGCGGAACGGTAGATGTCGTTGCGGAGAACAGAGGTGAGCGCATACATCGTGTCCGCACTTACCTCCGCGGCGAGCACAGGCGTTTTATCGATGCCTGTATCGACCAGGGTAAGCCCGGAGGAGAGCATTACCATCTGCTCGGTAACGGAAAGCGGAAGGTTGCCGAGATTATCGCCGACGGTTGCGGCGATACCGTCGGCATCCAAAAGGGCTGCTGCGGCTTTTGCATTGGCAAACAGCGTCTCCCATGTCCAGCTTCCGTCTGCGACCTGCGCATACGGAGAAACAAGTCCGAGAGACTCGGTGATCGCTTTGTTAAAATATACGCCGTACATATTCTCGGGAGCATAGGTGAAGTCACCCCATGCTGCCCAGATATTATATCCGGAGGACAGCTCGTTCATGGCGTTGCTGTCATAATACGGCTGTGAATAATCGGTGAAGGGCAGGCTGCGGAGATTCATCAAAAGACCAGCTGCCTGATAACGTCCGATGTCTGCCGGATGGATTGCTAAAAAATCTGCAACGACATCGGAATAAAGCTCGCCGGAAAGAATGGAGGAGCGGATCCCTTCATAGAGCTCGGAAGCACTGTAAGAGAAGGTCAGGATCCGAACGTTATATTTCTCCTCAACCATATGGATCCTTTTTTCTCGGATCTCGGAAAGCACGGTGCTTCCGATGAGCTCGCCTTCAAACTGTGTCCCGAGTGCAGCACTGTTATCGACGGATGCTATATGATAATTCATGGTATCAAAGTCAGCCTGACGAAGGGAAGAGAGGGCATCTTGCGCCTGCTTCTCCCAATGGATGGGATCGGGACTTGGCTCGGAGTCTGTTGTGGTATCGCTTGGTACATCGAAACCGTGAGTGACCTGCTCTGTATCGGATACGGAGGAGATATTATCGGATGTACCATCCGTTTCTGTGACGGCATCCGAAAGGGGGGGATCATGAATGACAATGAGAGAAGAACACGCCGTCATTTGGGACACGACAGCGGCAAGACAGCATATTGCGAGAAGTCTTTTTTTTGTGTGTTTCATAGACAAGGCTCCATCCGTTTGATCAAAATCGTATATTTATTATATTATACCTTATACACCTCAAAAAATCAATGCGGTTTTCTGATATTTTATCGGATTGTCTGAAAAATTTTTCATAAATGCGAAAAAATTTTCGACAATTGCTATGGTATTTTTCTAAAAAATATGATATACTATTCGTACATAGAGTAGGTCGTTGTGCGTTAAGTGCTGCAGAAACGGGGAGTTGTTCTGCGGACGAAGGTGTAAACGCTTTTACCACTGCGGTACAACGGCCGCATCCCGCTAAGGAGAAAATGACATATGAAACAAAACAAAACTGAAAAAAATCTGCCGCTTGCACTGTTTTCCACACCGTTTTCCGCCGCTTACTGGAGGGACGCTCTGAGGGCAGTGAAATCCACCCGTCTGCTCACGACGACAGCACTTCTTTGTTCGTGCTGTGCGCTTATCGATCTGTTCTTTCTGCCGATCGGAGGCGCATTTTTGCGCATCTATTTCTCGTTTTTGATCGCCGGTGTTCTGTGTATGGTCTCCGGCCCTGTTCTTGCTGTGCCCGCAGGATTTTTGGTGGACACGCTCAGCTTTTTGTTTTCGGGAGGTGATCCTGCCGGATATTTCCCCGGCTATGCGTTATCCTCCATGCTCATTTTTCTGATTTATGCATTGTTCTTTTTCCGGTCGTCGCTCTCGCTTTCCCGTATCTTCCTTGCAAAGATTACCGTCAATGTCCTCATCAACGTGATCCTCGGAAGTGTCTGGAAGCATTTCCTCTACGGAAAGGCGTATATGGTATATTTCGTTTCGGGCGCGATCAAAAATATCGCAATGCTTCCCATCGAAGTGCTTTTGATGATGATCTTATATCAACGATTGCTCTCCCCTCTCAAGCAGATGCACTTGATACCGAAGACTGTACAGGTATCTATCCGCAAGCGCGATTATCTGATATGTGTGGCTGCATCTGTGATCGGTGTGATCGTTTTGATCGCATATTACCGATATAAAAACCCGTGATCTACAATAGAAATATCAAATAAAAGACGGACTGTGTTCGTCTTTTTCATCTGTGGAGGACGTTTTCTTGAAGAACAAGCCGTGTTACCGATTGGTTTCTTTGTTTTCCGGATCAAAGGGAAACTGCACACTTCTGCGTGTCGGAGAGACGCGTATTCTGGTGGATGCGGGCATGAGCTGCCGTGCGATCGAGCGGGCACTTGCCTCGCTCGGAGAGTCCCTTTCCGATATCGATGCGGTCTTTATTACGCATGAGCATTCGGATCATACAAAGGCGCTTCCTGTTTTGTTAAAAAAACACCCTGTTCCCGTTCACCTTTCCGTTGACACGGCAAAGGAGCTTGCTGCCTGCGGCTTTCCCACCGATTACTTTTTTTCGCATCCGCCCTGTTACCGTATGACGGTCTGCGGACAGCGAGAGGATGCTCCCGAGATCTCCGTTGTATCGTTTCCTGTTCCGCATGACAGCCGTATGTGTCTGGGATATCGTTTTTGCGCGCAGGGAGAGACGTATTCCTATACGGCGGCGATCGCCACGGATATGGGATGTGTTACGGAAGAGATCCGTACTGCTTTGTACGGTGCGGATGCGGTGATCCTTGAGGCCAATCACGATGAAAATATGCTGATGATGGGGCCTTATCCGTATGAGCTGAAGCGTCGGATCTTATCGGATAACGGTCATTTGTCCAATGCGAATGCTGCCTCACTGCTTTGTGAGCTGACAGAACACGGTACCCGCAGAATGTTACTGGCACATCTTTCTCCCGAAAACAATACACCCGAGCTTGCATATCTGACGGTTCGTGCTGCATTGAAGACAAAGGGCTTATGTCAGGATGAGGATTATTTTTTGTCGGTTGCTAAACGGGATGCGCCTGTGGTCCTGTGTGATGAGTTTTTTGACGCGGAGAGGGGATGTGCTTGCGGTGATACATAATCAGGTCCCTCGGATTTTGTATGAAGATCGGCACATTATATGTGTCGAAAAGCCTGTGGGGATGCTGTCTCAGGGGTCAAAGGATACGAATCTGCCCGATCTTGTGGAGGTGCTTTTGCAAAGAGCATCGGATAAGGGGGAAAAAGATGCGTACATCGGTGTTGTTCACCGTTTGGACTGCGGCGTTGGCGGTGTTATGGTCTATGCAAAAAAGCAATACGCAGCGGGGCTGCTTTCCGAGGCGATCCGTGAACGTGATTTTGTCAAAGAATACCTTTGTATCGTTTGCGGCAGACCGCAGGAGCCGTTCGGCGAATTTTGCGATCTTCTGTATAAGGATGCAAAAAAGAACAAGACATTTATTGTAGACCGTACCAGAAACGGTGTCCGCGAGGCAAGACTGTCCTATACGACTTTGGCGGAATGCGAATATGACGGAGAGATCCTGTCGCTTCTTCGCGTTACCCTCGGTACGGGACGCATCCACCAGATCCGTGCGCAGCTGTCTCATCACGGAATACCGATCCTGCTTGACGGAAAGTATGGCGGCCGTACCCCGCGCGGTCTTTGGAATGAGGGGATTGCGCTTTGGTCCTACCATCTTGCGTTTCAGCACCCTGTCAATATGGAACAGAAAAAACGCACCGATTTTGTCCGCACGGAACGGCAGCAAAAGCGAAGATCGGCGGCGGTCATTTTTGACGATATGGATATTATCTGTCTTCCCGATACCAATAAGGAGCCCTGGTGTCTTTTTGAAGCAGCGATCTGCGATTTATGCTCGGCGCAGGGGGCCGATGATTCGAGAGATATGTGAGCGGTATCGGAGGTGCCTTTTCTGCAAAAACGGACAGAGAGGATCTGTCTGATACGAGGCTCCGTAATTGCATAAAAAGACCGTTGTACATTTGTACAACGGTCTTTTTTGCATGTCAATGTCAGATATTAGAGCTCTGCAAAGTACTTGATCGT
>JAFQMO010000001.1 GCA_017414385.1 Clostridia bacterium | reverse complement strand
TATTTTGTGATTCGGACACTATCCCGTTACATAGCTGTCAAAACGCGCGGAAAGCGCATTGTGGGGACTGTTTACGGATACATGGACGATAACGTACTGATCAATAATAAGCCTGCGCAGATTGTGAAGCTCCTTGTGCAGACAGCAGACGGTCCGCGTTTTCTTTTGTATCAACTTGGGGACACTTTGAAGCTGTACGGAATTCATGACACAGTCGAGCTTATGGTTTATAAGGATTATTTTTTGATTTGCAAGAATAAGCAGACGGTGCGGTGGTAAAAAATACTGCCCTGAAAACAGCAGTCCATGTTGATCATATATGGATGGCGGATCAAAAAGAATGCCGTATCTGTGTGGTGCGGCATTTTGCTATTATGATGGAAAATCCTACGGAAAGGGGCAGCTTATGGTTTTGAAGGAACAGATCGAGAGGGTCTCCTATATGGAGAATTGTTATATTTTACTTCTGAATGCGTATCGGGCAGATCCTGACTCGATATTTGAAGATCTTTGTCTGAGATATGCATGGAACGCATTGAACGATTACTACAAAAACGGTCAGTGGATGGAGGATTTTCTATGTGATGAACGTAGAGAATTCCCGAATTATCTGAAAAGGGGCATCCTTTCTGAGGATACACTTTATAACTTTTTTTGTGATATGGAAGAAGAGACGCAAAGGCGTAAGGTCCTTTGAGGCAGTTGTCAATAGCGCTGGTGTGATGTGACTATTTTCCCTTATAAGATATGACAAATTTCCTTGACAGTGTTCATTGAGATATGATACAATGAAAACGTTGAGGAACCGTGTTCTCGATCCTTGGAATACCGACAAATCACCTCGGTTCCAGGGGGAAACAGAATCAGAAGCAGTCGTATCAACCAACGAAATGTGTTCTGCAGTGTACCGGCTTCCTCAAAGATACAATTTGTCAACAATGAAAGGAATGGTCAAAAATGAAAGAGAAGATCAGAGTAGGTGTGCTTGGTGCTGCACGCGGGTCATCGATGATCAAGTACTGTGTGGAAGCAAACAATGCGGAGCTTGTCGCAATTTGTGATAAAAACAAATCAAGGCTTGAAGAGCAGGAGTCTTGGATCCATAAGTTCAATATTACCTTGTACGATGATTTCGATGAATTTATCAAGCACGATATGGATGCTGTTGTACTTGCAAACTACGCTGATGAGCATGCACCGTTTGCGATCCGTTGCATGAAGGCGGGTAAGCACGTCTTTTCCGAGGTTCTTCCCGTGAAAACGCTGAAGGAAGCGGTCGAGCTTGTCGAATGTGTTGAGGAGACCGGTATGATCTATGCATATGGTGAAAACTACTGCTATATGCCGGCACCGTACGAAATGCGCAGGCTGTACAGGGAAGGCGTGCTCGGTGAGCTGGAATATGCAGAGGGTGAGTATATCCATAACTGTGTCGGATCATGGCATCATCTTACATATGGCAATGAGAACCATTGGCGCAACAATATGTTCTCTACCTTCTATTGTACGCATTCCTTTGGTCCGATCATGCACTCGACCGGACTTCGTCCCGTTTCTGTTATCGGATTTGAAGGAACAAACGTGGGACGCGTGCGTGGAGTAGGAAGAAAGGGTGGTTTGTTTGCCGTTGAAATGGTAACCATGGAAAACGGCGCAATTGTCAAGAGTGTTCACGGTAATCTTCGTGAAAACTCGATCTGGTACACGATGTATGGCTCCAATGGCCGTGTCGAAACTGCAAGGGAGGATTCGGAGATGGGAGATGTTTCCCGTATTTTCACTCGTATTGATGAGAATCCCGGCAAGTATTTGCCAAGCGACCTGAAGACGTACAGACCGAGCAGAGCCTACGATCAGGAGGCGGGTAACTTTGGTCATGGGAATTCCGATTTCTATACGATGTGGCACTTTATTGAGAAGATCAAGGGCAATCCGGAGGCGGATATTATCGATGTTTATGAAGCACTTGATATGGGCTTTGTAGGGCTGTTCGCATACCGCTCGATCCTTGCAGGAAACAAGGCGATGGAAATTCCCAATCTTCGCGATAAGTCGGTTCGTGATGCGTGGCGGAATGACGTTGCTTGCTGGGACCCCAAGGTTGCGGGGGATCAGCTGCTGCCGACCTATTCCGGAGGTACACCTGATATTCCACGTGAGGTCTACGAGGAACAGAGACAACGATTTGAGGAATGGTTGGAAAAGGAACGTGAAGCGGACTTGAAAGCGAAGGCATAATCTGTGCTGGCGAGAAAAAATATTTGAAAATTGAATCAGCGACATGCTGTGGACTCAGGAGGAATTGTATGAAAAAAGTTAAAATCGGTGTATTAGGCGGTGCAAGAGGAACTTCGATGATCAATTACTGTCTGCAGGCGAACAATGCTGAGGTTGTTGCAATCTGTGACAAGCGTCAGGATGTACTGGATGGACAGAAGCAGAATACAAAAGGCTACAACATTGCTTTTTATGATAATTTTGAGGACTTTATACAGCATGACATGGATGCGGTTGTGCTTGCAAACTATGCTGACGAGCATGCGCCGTTTGCAATCCGTTGTATGAAGGCCGGGAAGCACGTTTTTTCCGAGGTTCTTCCCGTCAAAACCGTGAAGGAAGCGGTTGAACTCATAGAGTGTGTGGAAGAGACGGGAATGATCTATGCATACGGAGAGAACTATTGCTATATGGCGGCACCGTATGAAATGCGCAGACTCTACAGAGAGGGACGCCTTGGTGAGCTTGAATATGCGGAGGGCGAATATATTCATAACTGTGAGACGATTTGGCCCGATATTACGTACGGTGAACGTGATCATTGGAGAAACAGAATGTTCTCCACATATTACTGTACACATTCCGTTGGACCGATCATTCATGCAACCGGTCTCCGTCCGGTTTCGGTCATCGGCTTTGAGGGAACAAAAACGGAGCGATCCCGTCGTATCGGCCGAAAGTCTGGACAGTTTGGAATTGAAATGGTCAAGCTGGAAAACGGTGCGATCGTCAAAAGCATCCACGGAGGTCTGTATCAGGATTCCATCTGGTATACGATGTACGGCTCCAATGGAAGATTGGAATCCGCAAGAGAGGATACAATGACGGACGACGTTTCACATATTTATGTTCGTCTGGACGATTATCCGGGTGCATATACGGGTGTTCCGATCAAGGACTATTATCCGCGGCGGGAGTTTGATGATGACGCCAAGGATTTCGGACACGGTAATTCCGATTTTTATACCATGTGGCATTTTGTGGAAAAGATCAAGGGTAATCCGGATGCGGACATCATTGACGTATATGAGGCTGTGGATATGGGCTTTGTCGGACTGTTTGCATACCGTTCCATTCTTGACGCTCACAAGGAGGTCCAGATTCCCAATCTGCGTGACAAATCGATCCGCGATGCCTGGAGAGATGATGTTGCCTGTACGGATCCTGCGATTGCCGGTGATCAGCTTCTTCCGACGTTTTCTCTCGGTACCCCGGATATTCCCGATGAAGTTTACGAGGAGCAACGGAGAAAATATGAGGAAAGGTCCTCAAAAGAATAAGCGGAGACAAAGGAGAACTTCCTATAACACGCTGCGTAAAAAACGAATTCTATGCCTGCTTTTGCAAGGAAGAAAGGGTATGTGCCTGAATCGGTACATACCCTTTTTGTTGTTGATGGGATCGGCAACGGTATTTTGTGATTACCGTTGCCTGTTTTTCTGCGCAATATATTCACGGGGAGAGATATCAAGCTGTGCTTTGAAGATACGGGAAAAGTACTGCGGGTCTGAAAAACCGCAGCTTGTCGCAATGTCGCTGACGCTAGTGAACCCTTGCGAGATCATGGTACACGCATGCTGTATACGGATGATGTTTAAATATTCGATAATACCGATACCCATCGTTTTTTTGAAGACCGTTGAAAGATATTTTGGATTATACGAGAGCGCAGCACTCATCTTGTTCATGGAAAAATCGGTGTTATGAAAATGCTTCTCCAAATACTTCTTTGTTGCGCTGCACGGATTTCTTTTTTCTTCCTGAAGATCATCCTGCCGCAGCAAGGTTTTTCCAAGCTGTGCAAATGTGTATAAAAGTGCGCTTTCGCTGGCGAGATCGGAGAACTGTTCGCCGATAAGAATAGAACGTTCCCATATGTCGGCAATATGCGGAACACCGTGAAAATAACAGTTGCTTTGCGAGATCTTCAATTGATTCATGATGTGTGCTGCACGCGTTCCGAGAAAACTGATGTACATATATTCAAATTCCTTTTCGGACTCAATGGCAAAAGCTTGAGAGGGGAATGAGAAAAAGATATCTCCGGGTACCAATGAACGGATACATTCGACGGTATGATATCTTCCTGCCCCTTTGGTAACAAGGTATACTTTATACACCGATTCCGTTTGGAGTGCTGTAAACCTTCGGATTTTGGTTTCTTTGACAAAATGCATACATCGAATGTTGTCGGCAAGGTCACGGCGAGGCACAAAGTTGCAGATGTTTTTTTGATTCATGTTTCGTCCTCCGAGAATGATGTAACTATTCATATTCTACCACATCATGCTTAGAAAATCAATAGTTAATCTAACAATTATCCGTGAATTTCTCTGTTTTTTTTCTAAAAAATGGAGAAAAGTGTAAAAAACAAGAATCAATTATACAAAAATCGAAAACAGAAGGAGCATATGATTGATTGAATGGGGAAATGTTGTAAAAACAGAGATACGGAACACCGTACTGCGTTCCTTTTATAGCATGGAATGAAATGCGGCAGAATCCTTAACAGCGATTGTAGTTACTTTGGATGAAGAGAGCACGTAATCCCGAAGACGTACTACATGAACAGAGGGGGATTGATAGGTGGTGTAACAGTATATTCCCTGTGTAGCATCGCAACCGCAGGTATAGACGGTGTACTCGTATGTGTTGTTCTCGGTGATGACACATCCATAGGGCTGTGCGGTAAAGGAAAGGAGACGGAACAAATGCGCGATTGCGGTAGTACACGGATCGATGTCTGCTGCGGGGATATTGGAGCAGACACGGGCATATGCTGCACGAACGAAACGGGAGGCGGACGAGAGGTCCCCGGGCAGACCGATCGCTCCCATGCCGCGGCTGTATATACCGAGAGAAAGCGCCTCGGAAAATGACGTATTGGGTGTGTTTGGTGACAGTGATCGATAATCACGAAGGCGGTCCATTTGATTTGGGAATGGGGGGTCATTGGCGAGTACCCCGACCGGTGCATCGTAAAGCATAAGTCCTGTATGGCAGGGCTCCGCGACGAGACATGTCTTGCCATCGGAGAAGATCCAATGAAGGGGTGTGCTTGGAAGGTGGTCAGAATAGGAAATATCCGCAATCGTTATCGATTGCAGACATGCCTTCACTTGCTCACAGGTACAGCAGGAGGAAAGAACATACGGAATGACCTCATACGGTGCAATCGACGTATCCGCCGCTTTGGGAAGATAGTAGGCGCTGCTTGCGAATGCCAGTCCTGCGGCAGCAAGTCCGTGTTCATTGACGGCATCATAATACAACGGCATATCATCCGGTACATAGGCTGTTCCAATGATGGCATTGTGCTCTTCGGTATGAAGACCGTTTGAGAATGAAAAAGGAAATTGACGTGGCGTTACGGCGATGCTCATGCATTCGACAACTGCACCGCTGTTGGCTTCCATGTCAAGGTTGCGGCCGAAATAGTGTGAATCGGAAAAAAGAGAGATGGCAGTACACATAGGACCTCCTGCGCGAAAATTCAGTGCTTGAGACGCTGTTTGATAAAGACAGTATCCCCCAAATCAGGCATGTTTATTCTGAAAAAACAGCTCCCGTACGTTCATTGTACGGGAGCTGCTGATATTACACCTCTTCGGTAGGAATCAGATCAACAATGGTCGGAATATGACCGGTATGCGGAATGAATTTTTCGAGCAGATCCTTGGTATCGAATGCTACGGTTGCCGTATTGATACAAGGATGACAGCCAAAGCGAGGTGTCGATAAAAGTGCACGGTCAATCAACAGACGGACCTTGTGCTCGGGATCGAAAAGCAATCCCATCGCGGAAACCGAGCCGGGAGTCAGATTCAGATGGGTCAATAGTTGTTCTTCGTTTGCAAAGGAGAGTCTCGCGATGCCGAGCTCACGTGAGAGCAGCTTGGTTTTGAAGGGCTTGTCAGCAGGCATCAAGAGCAGGTAGAAAACGGTTTTCTGCTGATTGCAAAGGAACAGATTTTTACAGATCGAAAATCCGAGACACTCGTCTACGGTCTGACAATCCTCCATGGTCATCAGCGGCTCGTGTGCGACCCACACATAAGGAATGCCGAGCGAATCCAAAGCCTCAAAGGTATGAAGCTCCTTGGGCAGCGGGACGTGACCGTTGGTACCATTTGCCGCAGGGGCACGGTCGTATACTGTAAGTGACATGATGAATTCCTTTCTTAACCGAAATGACGGCGGAAAAAGCGCAGCGGCTGCTTTCCCTCGGGGATCTTTTTCCATACCTGAAGAGAGAGCGCATCGGAATGATCGGTCATCACAAAACCGCACTTTTCAAGAACTCTGATCGATGCGGGATTGTCATCCTTGACACCCGCGATCATACCGTAAACCTTCGGCTGTGCAAGTGCCCAATCACACATTGCATTGACTGCCTCTGTCATATATCCCTGCGAACGGTATTCCTCTTTCACGGAATACCCGATCTCGATAAGGCCGACCTTGTCGGGATCCTTTTCGGGCGAATTCATGAATGCGACGGATCCGATATAAGCGCCGTCCTCCAAACGGAAGATGAGACGGTTGGTATACCAGGCAAATCGGCAGGGCTTGTCTGCAGCTGCCCGTTCCTGCAGCTCACACATTGCTTCGTGAAATTCTTCTCCGTCAAAATCGGAGTTGAGCTTTTTTGAAAACGCCTCTTTGGATAATGGGACGATCTTGAGCCGTGGCGTCTGCAGCTCGACAAGCGGAATTTCTTTTTTGCGCTTTTTTTCTTTTGCGTTAGCCGACATCACGGAAAACAGGCTCGATATCATTGTAAGCATCCTCTTCCTTGTAGTAGGGGTCGATCATGATCTCCTTGATCTTGGGGTACGCGGCGTAGATTGCAATGAATGCAAGCGTACCGAAAATCAGGAGGATAGGTGTCAGAAGTCCGAGAGGGACGTAGGTCAGAAGCAGAGCATAGCAGAGGACCAGGAACAGCACCATGCCAAGGACCGCAAGAATGTTGCGTTTGATACCGACGATCGCAAAAATGAATGCGTTTTTGATCATCTTGAAGATGGAGAGGTCAAATGTGACCATCATCGGATAAATATAGAAGCGCATGATGAAATACAAAAACGCAATAAACAGACTGACATAGAAGCAGACATTGCTGAAGAAGCTGCCGATATTATAGTAGAAGAAGATGACATCATATACAAGCAGTGCACAGATGGCAAAATCCATCATGCCGAAAACCAACGCTTGCTTCCAATTACGTCGAATGGCGTAGAAGAAATCGCTGAGCAAAAAGATGGGCTCACTCTTGAGCATGTTGCGTATGATATATGCGGTTCCGACATTGACAAACCCAAAGGTAAAGATAACAAGCAGGGAGAGCGCCATCAATACGTACACAGCATTTGTGGGCACGTAGTTTATGGTACGGTAACCGAGAATGCCGTTCAAGGCTGCCGTTACGGGCGTTGTATTGCCGCCGGTCATGACACCGTGAAAAGAGGAATAGAGGACGTTTGTTGCGGCAAGGGACTTGAGGCTGATATTTCCGGAACGGGCAAACAGATAGAAAAAGATCGGGAAATTACCGAACAGGAACAAAAAATTCAACTGAACGATTCGTCCGAAGTTCCGAAAATAGAGCTTGAAAAAATTGATGACATTAAAATCTGTGATTTTGTCCTGCTTTTTTACACCCTTTCCGTCTTTTCCTCCGGAAAAAAACTCGTAGAGATTCCATTTTTTCTTTTTGTTGGATGATTTCGTTTCGGCAGAGCTGTTGATTTGATTTGCCATGGATGATGTTCCTTTCTTTTGATACGTTATACGATAATACAATACGTACTATGATACGACAGGGAGCAAAAAACAAGAGACGGCAGAGAGCGCAAGCATGCCGAAGAGAAGTGCGCTGCAGGCAAAAAGCAGACCCATGAGCAGCGGTGCCGTTTCCGATAAAAGCCAAGGAAGGGAAAATTGGCGGTATTGATTTGGAGGGAGCGCTCGGCGCTTATCCGCATACCGAATGCATTTGACACAGAACATGACGAGAATTGCGGTCAGGGCGCTTTGTACAAGGATGTAAAGGATGACGGCGGCATGATACTGCTGCGCAAACATACAAATTGCAAAGGATGCCATTGCACCGCGCAGGATACAGAGACCTGCACAGAAGATAAACGGATAAACCGTACAGGTGCAGAGAAGTGCGCAAAAGAGGATCTTGGCACAGTGCCAGAACCATGCGGATAAAAAAACGCAGTAGTCCCTCAAGGTCGGATAAGAGAGAAAGGCGCGTTTGGAGAAATAATCAACGGAAAAAGCTTGAACATCCGCTTGTACATCAAAAAAGAAAAAACAGAAGATTCCGAGCAGGAGGCCAAGACATCCCATCGCACTCAACACGCAGAGATTCTTGCGCTGTGTGGGTTCGCAGAGCGCATAGCGGTGCATGCCGTCAATCAATTGAGCGCGTATGTGCCCGAAGCTGTCGGTCGTTTTTGAATACGTGTGGCGTTTTGTGCTGTCCATTTCGATATCCCCCATTGCTTTTTATTTTCAGTGTATGAGGGAGATCTCGATTTTAGGCACGATCAATACAATTTGCCCAATTCTTCTGCACGGTTGGTGCAGGCACGCATCGCATCGGCAATGATATCCTCGAGCTTATTCTCATAAAACGTTTGCATGGCACGCTCGGTTGTACCGCCGGGCGAGCATACCTTTTGAATGAGGACCTCAGGTGCATCCTCGGACCGCAGAACCATTTCCGCGGATCCCTTGACCATCTGACAGATATTTTCCATCAGTCCGTCCTCGGGAACCCCTTGGGCGACAGCCTCATCGTAAATTGCCTTAATGATCAGATAGATATATGCAGGGGCGCTTCCGGTCGCAGCAATCACAGCGTTCATTTTTGATTCCGGCAGATGCATGGTCATTCCGGAGGATGAAAAGATGGTTTCGGCGATTGCAAAGACATTATCATCAACGAGGGAATTTGCGCAGAGCGCTGTGCTTCCCATTCCCATAAGAAGCGGTGTATTCGGCATGACACGTATGACGGGGACTTCTTTGCCGAGTCTGCGGCAGACGGACTGTGTGGAGATGCCCGCCGCGATCGAGATGTAGACCTTATCCGCAAGTGCCGCATGACGAAGCTCGGAAAGGACTGTTTCATATTGCTGCGGTTTGATCGCAAATACGATCATGTCCGCCCACTCGGCTGCAGCGATGTTGTTATCAAAGATCCGCACACCAAAGGGACGGAATTGCTCGCATTTTTCTATATAATAATCCGTGACGCCGATCGAAAACGGAGACTTCTCGTTTTTCAAAAGACCGGTGATCATTGCCTGCGCCATATTTCCGGCGCCGATAAAGACCAATTTTACTTTGTCGTTCATGGGAGGTAATCGGTATCCTTTCTGCTTTTGAGAACCGCTTGTCAACAAGACGGTCCCGCTTGATCAATAATATATATTATGATACCACAAAACCCATCAAAATGCAAGAATTGCCAAGATTTTTCATGCGATGTTTACAAATATTAAGATATTTTTTAACAGAAGGCTTTCCCGACAAGTCGGAGAAAAGGGTGCTGTAAATAACAAAAGCCGCAGAAAACCAATCTGCGGCTTATATGCTTTTTTAGAACAAATCAAAGGAGTGTTAAAAACCTTGCATACGCATCATCCCACATGGTTTTGTCACCCTTGGGCTCATAGTATTCAACGGGGAAGGAGTTGCGGACGACCTCGCGTGCCTCGTGAAGATCCTTGATCTCACCGATGGAGATTGCCTGCACTGCGATGTTGCCGATCGCGGTTGCTTCTACGGGACCGGCGTATACGGGACGCTCGCAGGCATCGGCACACAGCTGGCAGAGCATTGCTTCTTTCGTTCCGCCGCCGACAATGTTGATAAAGGGGATCCGCTTGCCCTTCATATCGTCAAGCGCGTTGACAACCCACTTGTAACGCAGTGCAAGAGAATCGAAGATCGCACGGACGATCTCTCCCTCGTTTTCGGGAACGTGCTGACCGGTCTTCTGACAGTATTCGCGGATGGCTTTGGGAAGATTGCCGGGCACACCGAACGCGGGATCATCGGGATTGATGATGCACTGACAGGGCTTTGCTGCCATTGCGGCTTTGGAAAGCTCGTCAAAGGAAAAGACCTTTCCTTCCCGCTTCCACTGACGGCGGGATTCCTGCTCGATCCAAAGACCCATGATATTTTTCAAAAAGGAGATGGTACCGCAGGCACCGCCCTCGTTTGTGAAATTGTAGCGATAGGACTTGTCTGTAATGATGGGGGTGGCAGTTTCGGTTCCCATGAGAGACCATGTGCCGGAGGAAATAAAGATAAAGTCCTCGTCCTTTACTGCAGGAACGGATACCATTGCGGAAGCGGTGTCGTGAGCGGCAACGTTGACGACGTTTGCACGGATGTCGCCAAGCTCCTCGATAAGAGAGGGAAGCAGGGGACCGACAACTGTACCGGGCTGAACAACGCGGCTGAACCACTGACGGGGAAGACCAAACGCACGGATGACCTCCTCAGACCAATCGCGGGTATTGGCGTCAAGAAGCGCACCGGTCGATGCGATGGTATACTCTGTCTGCATCTGTCCTGTCAGGAAATAGTTGAGCAGGTCGGGAATAAATAGCATTTTGTCGGCGGCTGCCGCAAGCTCGGGGTTGTCGCGAAGCTCTGCGCAAAGCTGCCATACGGTATTGTAATCACAGAATTGCAGACCCGTGATATCATAAAGCTTCTTCTTGGGCATGAAACGCTCTGCATAATCCTGGATACCGACCGTACGGGTATCGCGGTAATGTACAGGGTTTGTCAGGAGCTTTCCGCGCTTGTCCAACAGACCGTAGTCGACACCCCATGTGTCGATACCGATCGTTACGATGTCGCGGTCATCGGAGAGCGCGCACTGGTTGATTGCCTGCTTGATCTCGTGGAAAATACGGAGAATATCCCAGTTGAAGGAGCCTGCAATCGTGACGGGCTCGCTGGGGAAACGATGCTTTTCCTCAAGCGTAAACTTGTTGCCGTCGAATTTTCCGATGATACCTCTGCCGCTTGATGCACCAAGATCAAGAGCAAGCATTTTTAAGTCTGCCATGATGTGTATTCCTTTCTGTAAATGAAATTCAGATATAGGGTCTATCGCTTTTATTTCAGGTCAACGACTGTGACGCCGTAATCACCTTCGCCGTATGCGCCGGCACGGAAGGACTTGACACGGGAATCCTTTTTCAATTTTTCCCACAACACCTTGCGGAGTGCTCCTGTACCCTTTCCGTGAATCAGTGTGACGGATTTGATGCCTGCGATGGCAGCATCGTCCAGATATTTGTCTGTCTTGAACCACGCATCGTCGCTGTACTCTCCGCGCAGATCGAGCTCCGCACGGAATTCCCTGATAACGGCGGCACGTACGGATTTCTGTGATGCCATCTTTGGCTTTTTGCTGTTTTCCTGAACGGAAACCGTCTTTCCGTCAACCAGCATCAGCTCGCTCTCACGAACCTTGGTTTTGATGACACCCGCCTGAACGGCTACCATGCCATCCTTATCGGCGATTGCCGTAACGGTACCCTGCATATCGAGATTGATTAAGATCACGCGGTCACCGACCTTGAGCGGACGGGGCAGGGTGTAATCGGAGACCTCTTGCTTGATGATTGGATCGATGAATGCGTCGGATTCCTTGAGATTGATGCGGATTCTTCTGCGCGCATCCTCAAGCTCCTCTGCAAGACGCCTGCTTTCTTTCTTTTTCTGCAGATCTTCGATCTGCGAAAAAATGTATTCTGAGGAAGCCTTTGCCGATGCGAGAATATTTGCAGCCTGCGCGCGCGCCTTCTCAAGCTCCTTTTCGGCAGCCGCTCTGTCGCGGCGGATCTGTTCCTCGGCTCCGCGCTTCATTTCCTCATATTCGCGGCGCATCTGCTCCGTTTTCTTTGCACTGCGTTCCATTTCCATGCGGTTGATCTCAAGCTGCTCGATTACATTCTCAAAGCGCTTGTTATCAGAGGAGACAAGTGCATTTGCACGTTCGACGATCTCGTCGGGCAAGCCGAGCTTGGAAGAAATGGCGAACGCGTTGGATTTACCGGGTGTACCGATGATCAGACGGTAGGTCGGACGCAGGGTGTTGACGTCAAATTCGCAGCAGGCGTTACAGATGCCGTCTGTGTCAAGGGCAAATGCCTTCAATTCTGCATAATGCGTGGTCGCTGCACAGCGTGCACCGATCGAACGGGTATGCTCGAGAATTGCTGTTGCAAGAGCCGCACCCTCAATGGGGTCTGTACCTGCACCGAGCTCATCGAAGAGCACAAGACTGTTCTTTGTGATCTCCTGCAGGATCGAAACGATGTTGACCATGTGGGAGGAGAAGGTGGACAGCGACTGTTCAATCGATTGTTCATCACCGATATCGGCGAAGACTTTATCAAATACACAAATCGTCGAGAGTCCCGATACGGGGATGTGAAGACCGGACTGCGCCATCAGGGCAAACAGACCGATCGTTTTGAGAGAAACCGTCTTACCGCCTGTGTTGGGACCTGTGATGATGAGCGTATCGAAATCGTCACCGAGACGGATATCGATGGGGACAACGGATTTCGGATCCAGAAGCGGGTGCCGTGCATGCTTGAGATCGACGATGCCTTTATCATTGAGCTTAGGCTGTGCGGCGTTCATGCGGAAGGACAGCTCTGCCTTTGCAAACACAAAGGCGATCTCAGTGATGTTTCTGTAATTGAGAGAAAGTGCATCGGCGGTCTCTGCGACTGCCGCCGAAAGCTCGGCGAGAATCTTTTCGATCTCCTTTGCTTCCTGACTTTCGAGAAAGCGCAGCTCATTGTTTGCTTCAACAACAGATAACGGTTCTACAAAAATGGTCGCGCCGGATGCGGAGGTGTCGTGTACAAGACCCTTGATCTCATTGCGGTATTCCGCTTTTACGGGAACGACATACCGACCGCCGCGCATGGTAACGATGTTTTCCTGCAGATATTTGGAAAAGGTTTGTCCTGTGGTGTATTTTTGCAGATTTTCCTTGATTCTGGAGTTGGCGTTCCTGATCTTTCTGCGGATGTCGGCAAGCGCCGCAGATGCTTCATCAGCGATGAGATCCTCGGTGATGATCGCTCTTGTGATCTTCTCCTCAAGGAAACGGTTTGCTGTCAGCCGCTCGAAGATCTCATCAATGGAGGTATCAAGCTTTTTGTCTGTATGAATGTAGTCAAGCAGAAGACGGGAAATGCGCAGAACATTTGCCACCTTCAAAAGCTCAGCGGGGGAAAGGGAGGCTCCCTTTTCCGCACGGTCGAGCATGGGGGTGATGTCCACGACGGCACCGAAGGAAGGGGGCCCCTTGATCTCCATCAGTGCTCTGGCATCGGTTGTCTGTCGAAGCAGCTTTTCGATACGATGCAGAGCAGTCTGCGGGGTGATCCGCAGCGCTTTCTCACGGGCACCGTCTGTTTGTGCCGCGGCCGCAAGCTGCTGCAGGACCTTGTCAAATTCGAGTGTTTTGATTGCTTGTTCAAATGTAGCCATAATTCTTTTCGATCATCCTATGTGGATTCGTTGATAACAGATTTGTAAAAGGAAAGTGTTTTATAACCGTGTCCGACGTGGTGCAGAAGATAAGACTCGCACGCATCGCGGAACAAAAGGATCCCTTCATCCTCAACGGAGAATGCGAATTGCCGTTTTGCAGGTGTATAAAGCACATAACGGATCGCGGCGAGTGCCGCGGGTGTCAATCGCCGAAGAAGAATCGGTTGGCCGAATTCATCGGTGATCGGCGTATTGAGGTCCGGACGGTAGGCGGATTGAAGCTGCTTCTGATAAAGGGACTGATAACATTCGCTGCATAATAGACGTCCGTTCATGACATCGATCATGCCGTTATCCCCGAGTGATTGCTTATCACAAACGGCACATCCGCGAAGATCAGGTGTGTAGCCTGCGATCGCAGCGGCACGGAACTCAAATGCACCCTTGATCAGATATAGCGGCTTTTTGTTTTCGGAAATCGTCCAAAGCGTGTTGAGGACGAGCTGCACCATGTCTCTGCACTCCACGTCCGGCAGGGTCAGCTCGTCTGCAACCTCGCAAAGGTATGCGGCCAAGGATGCTCCTTCAATGGTCGTGCTGATGCCGAGAAACGTTTCAAGGACGGAGGACTCCCTGAGATAGAAGTGGGAGGATCCGCGCCGGAGCGTATATTTGCCGTATGCAAACAGCTGTGAGGCAGAGAGCCCGCTGCTTGTGATCTTTCGGACACTGCGTGCAAATACGGACAGCTTTCCGTATTGCGGTGTCAATAAGGTGAGCATCCGATCACGGTCGCCGACGTCCGTCGTACGCAGAACGACGCCCTCTGTCTGGAAGAGCGGTTCCTTTTCTGCCATGTAAACGTCAGCTCCTTTCGATGCTTAATGGAATGGGCAGTATTATTCGTCTTTGAAGCCGAAGTTTGCAACCTGTGCGGCACTGTCTCTCCAGTTTTCCTTTACCTTGACCCACAGGTTCAGATAGACCTGAACGCCGAGGAACGATTCAAGATCCTCACGGGCGTAAGAGCCGATACGCTTCAGTGTCGCTCCGTTCTTTCCGATGAGAATACCCTTGTGAGATTCTCTTTCGCAGAAGATCTCCGCGCGGATGGAGATCAGATTCTTCTTTTCTTCAAACGCCTCGATAACAACTGCAGTACCGTGAGGGATCTCATCGTTTGTGAGACGCAGGATCTTCTCACGGATGATCTCAGCGGCGATCTGACGCTCGGGCTGATCTGTGATGATATCGTCGGGGAAAAACCAATCGGAGGGATTCATGAAGGGCTGAAGCTCCTCAAAGATCGTCTCAATACCTTTGCCTTTCATTGCCGATACGGGAATGACCGCATTGAAATCGTGCTTTTCCGAGAAGGTTTGGATGGTCTGTCCGACCTTTTCTCCGTTGGAGATATCGATCTTATTGATGATGAGGATGGAGGGGATGTCTCCGCGAGAAAGCTTATCCATCAATGCTTCCTCTGCGGGGCTGATATGCTTGTCTGCTTCCACCACATAAAGAACACAGTCGACGTCTGCGATGGCATTGTTTGCTGCACGCATCATGAAGTCGCCGAGCTTGTTCTTGGGATTGTGCATGCCGGGCGTATCCAGAAAAACGTACTGTGTATCGTCCTTGGTCAGAATTCCCGTAACACGGTTTCGCGTTGTCTGGGGCTTGTCCGATACGATGGCGATCTTTTCGCCGAGCATAGTATTGAGCAGCGTAGATTTTCCGACATTCGGCTTACCTACGATCGCGATAAATCCTGTCTTTTTCATAATTTGTCTCCGTTTATATTCTGTGTTGATCTCTGTTTTGATGACAGCGCTTATCGTCTCTGTCCGATGGAGGAAAGGATGTCTTCCTGACGGCGGCGCTGATCGGCGTCCTCTGCCTCCGAGCGCTCATGATCGTAGCCGAGCAGATGCAGCGTGGAATGTACCGCAAGGAACGCAAGCTCCCTTTCAAAGCTGTGCCCGTATTCCTCTGCCTGTGCCTTTGCTCGCTCGACGGAAATAACGATGTCACCAAGCGGAACAGGCGCACCTATATCATCTGTCGTCGGGAGAAAATCCTCATCCTCATCAAAGATGGGGAAGGATAGAACGTCTGTTGCGCGGTCCTTTCCGCGGTAATCGGCATTCAGCCGGCGGATGGTCTCATCGTCCGTAAATGTGACGGAGATCTCTGCGGGTGAACCAAAAGATTCATAGGCAAGCGCCGCATGGATCGCTTTTTTTACAAGCGCACGCGCTGCCGGTGTCAAAGGATATTTTTTTTGATCGTTTCTTGTATAGATGGTATTTTTCATGATCCGTTCCGTTTTTCAAATTTGTATTTTCCGGAGACTGCTGCCTTGCGGCTGCGCTCCTTGTCGTATTTTTCGTAGGCGAGGATGATTTTTTGAACGAGCTTGTGTCGGACAACGTCGCGCTCGGAAAAATTGTGGATCGCGATTCCCTCGATATCCGCAAGGACACGTGCTGCTTCTGCAAGACCGCTCTTTTTCCCAAAGGGAAGGTCGGTTTGTGTGATATCACCGGTAACGATCGCCTTGGAGTTGAAGCCGAGACGGGTCAAAAACATTTTCATTTGCTCGGGGGTCGTGTTCTGTGCCTCATCGAGAATGATAAAAGAATCATCCAGCGTACGGCCTCTCATATAGGCAAGAGGTGCAATTTCGATGGTCCCACGCTCCAAATGCTTCTGGTAGGTCTCCGGGCCGAGCATCTCATACAGTGCATCGTACAGCGGCCGCAGATACGGATCGATCTTTGTCTGAAGGTCACCCGGCAAAAAGCCGAGCTTTTCACCTGCCTCAACGGCGGGACGTGTCAGAATGATCCGCGAGGTCTCCTTTGCGCGCAATGCCTTGACTGCCATCGCAACCGCCAAAAAGGTCTTTCCGGTTCCCGCAGGACCGACACCGAGGATGACGGTGTTCTTTTTGATCGCCTCGACGTATTGCATCTGACCCACCGTTTTTGCTTTGATGGGCTTTCCTCTGGTAGTGATACAGATACAGTCACCATCCATGGCTTTGAGGTCGTCTGTTTTTTTGTCGCTGACCATCGAGATCACATAGTCCACATTCTGATCGGTCAGCGCACCGTTGAGCTTTACCATGCGCAGACAGTATTTGAGGGTATCCGCTGCGAGTGCGACGGAATCGGGCTCCTCTCCGCGGATGATAATGGCGTTCCCCCCTGCGGAAACGGTGTCTTTTGCCAACACTGTGACACCGAAGGCATGTTCAATGGGACGCAGATTAGCATCATAGCTGCCAAACAGGAGGCTGGTTTCCTCCAAGGTGTCTGTGAGAAGTGTAATCTCTGTCATCGTATATTTCTCAGAGCACGGCTCTGTTCCTTTCTGTTGGATCTGTAGGGGCTGCTTGGGGATAACCGAACAGCATACCCCGATTACTTTGGCGAAGAGACGTAATACTCCGTTTCCTTTGCGATGTTATCGATACAGAAAACGTCGACGGTGTAAACAAGACGCTCTTGCTCCCAGGATTCGGTACATTCAGTCGAAAGAACGGTCGCATCTGTCATTGCCCGAAGCTGCGCGTCGATGGATTCCTTTGCCAAAAGAAGTGCTTCGTCTCTTGTGATCTGCCGCTGCATCTGTTCCTTTCCCAAAAAGACGGTTTTGGACACCGCAATGGGCAGCGGAACGCCATTTGGAAGACAGATCGGCGTATCTTCCACTATTATATCATACTCCGCATCGGAAAATCCAGCATTTGCCCTGTTTTTCTTGAAAATTTCCAAAAAAGTTACGATTGGAGAAGGTGGTATACAAAACGTTTTCCCAAAGCAGGAAAGGGATATCGAAGAGGTGCTTTCGCCAGTATAGCGCTCCTCTTTAAGAATGAACGGAATTTCCGCTGTCAGCCTGCGGACGGTTTTTGCAAAGATCTTGCCGCTGACCCTGCCGCAAATGACGTCACCGTCCTTCGATTCAAAGATCCCCGTTGCAAGAAGCTCGCCTTTTGTTACCATTTGTTCCGGCAGAACGAGGGAGACACCGCTGCGGATCTCGTCCCGAACGATGATGCCGTCGCCGTCCGCAACAAGATTGGTCCCGACGCGAATGTTATCCTCGCCCGGAAGAAGCTTTCCTGTGCGGTCTTCCTTAACCTTGCCTGACGGGCGAATCTCCACCGACAGTACCGTTCCCTCGCGGTTGATCGCCATCCAGCTCAGATCCTCATTCTGTATCAGATATCGGTTTTCGACTTGTCGGACATTGAGTGTCGGCAGATACAGACCCGGACCGATCCCCATTTCCGCAAGCTCTGTGCGGATCTGATCGGGATTGATGCGCAGAGAGGGATCCCGAAGACTGTCATTGTCCAGACAAATGACATCGACACGCCAGCAAAAGAGAGAGGAGAGTATGAGGATTGAGATAAAAAGTACTGCGCCGATGGGAATACCCGGCCGTTTTGCAAACAGAGCAAGCAGACAGGGGAATCCGCGATGAGCAAGGCACGGAGGCGGGGGAAGGCCTCGTTTTTCGACCAGGGTGAGAAAGTGCTTCGCTGCTTTATCGTGCAATGTCAGAGATAGAGAGCAGTCTTTTTCCTTTACGGTACGTAAAACGGGAATTTGATTGCGGATCAGAAGTGCAATCATGGCACGTCGATGACTGAGCGGAATATGAATGGTCGTTGTTCCTGCAAAAAAATCGAGAAAAAGCAAGCGGACCTCCTTTTTGGATGTTCTGTGTTTAAGGTATCCATGCAGCAGCAGCTGCAAGTCCGACGGCAAGAACCGTGCGGTATCTCCAATAGTATTTCATTGAAAGATCGGTGTCTGCGATGACTGCCGAAACCTGCATGCCGACACAAAGTCCTCCAAATCCAACCAGTGCGGCACTCAGTATCCCCGCGGTGCTTTCCGATAGATATTCGTTATGAAAAAGGACGGAAATGTCCTTCAGTCCGCCGCTCAGCTCGGAAAAGCTGCCCGCAATGACAACAGGGATGCTATGGCTGAAATGAAGGACTACCGCGCGGAGAACGGTAAAAAAAACGACGGTTGCACACAATGACAGCATCCGTTCTGCCGCCTCCTTTATGATGACTGCAATATTTGGAGATGTTGTCGGACGTGTGGGAATATCGCTTGTCTGCGTTGGCTGTCGTCGGAGCAGAAGGGGGACGAGCAGCGCAGCAGATAATACGATCTGATAGATGTATAGCTGCCATCCCATCCGTGAGCACCCATACAGACTATCCCCCATATATCCTATCAGGAAGGCGGGACTTGCTGCAGTACAGATACCGATTGCGCGGGAGGCGGTTTCCCGATCAAAGGAATTTTGCCGATATGCACGGACAACGGCAACTGCACCGATCGGGAAACCGCTGATCCAGCCGATGACCAACGCACCGATCAGGGATGCGCGTGCCGTTTGCCCAAAGCAGATGCTTAACAACGGACAGAGGATCCCCGAAAGCACAAGGTATGGAAACAGTGACGGAATCAACGCGTTCGCGCAGATATTGAGTCCGCTGCGGACTCCCTCGGCACAGACATTGGGAATGATTAAAAAAACAATGGCAAGAACAAGTGTCGACAAGAGAAGCAGCGAAGGGGACTTTCGTGTATGTACGCCGCTTTTTTCAGCAGGTTCCTCGGATACGGTGCGTGGTTGCTTTTGATAGGAGAGGTTTGCTTGAATAGATGCATTCGTCGGTTGTATGAGAATCCCTCCCGGCATAAACTGTAGTTGTGTGTCCCAATTATATGATACGGACAACAAAAGAATGATAGGAGCGTGCTTATCATGACAAATACCCCATCAAAACGCCGTGGAGCAAAAAAGGGAAGAGGCTTTTGCGATACCGTTCGAGGACGGATCTCTCGCATGATGGATTTCCCGGAAAGTTGTTTTTCTTCGGTCCCGTATTTGGAGCTGCACGGAGATGCCCGCTTGAGTATTACAGGCTATGAGGCGCTTTTGCTCTATGATGAAGAAACGATTCTCTTTCGAATGAAGCAGAGCGGAGACTGCGGTTTTTCCCTCCTTCGGATCAACGGAGCGGGATTGACGATCTCGGTTCTGCGGCAAGGCTGTCTCAGCATAGGAGGATGTATTCATGCGGTTATTCTGCATGAACAAAAAAACACCGCCGCAGACAACAGTCTGTGACGGTGTGGGATCAGTTTTCATTTTCTGTCGGGGTGCTCTCTGAGGTGATGTAGGTAATGTTTCCGGATTTCCAGTTCATTTTTCCGCGGACCTCGACATCATCTCTGTGATACAGCTTCGGAGGCATATCGCCGCGGGCACCAATGAAACGAACACGGACGAGACCTGCAAGCGGTATGACCTCGCAGACGACGCCTTCGCCATCGGGTGTATTGACAACCGCATCCATACGGGGTGTTTTGCGGATCTCTTCCTCATATACATCGTATTCATAGCGCAGACAGCACATCAGCCTTCCGCATGTACCGGAGATTTTTGCGGAATTGAGAGAGAGATTCTGTTCCTTTGCCATTTTGATGGAAACCTGAACAAAATCAGACAGGAACGAATGGCAGCAGAAGGGACGTCCGCAGACACCGAGTCCGCCCATCAGCTTCGCCTCGTCACGGATACCGATCTGACGGAGCTCGATGCGTGTGCGGAATATCGATGCAAGATCCTTGACGAGCTCGCGGAAATCCACACGTCCATCCGCGGTAAAGTAGAATAACAGCTTATTGTTGTCAAAGGTGTATTCCACATCGATCAGCTTCATATCAATGCCGTGCTCTTCGATTTTTTCCTTGCAGATACGGAATGCTTCGTCTCTCTTGCGGTTGTTTTCCTCATAATGACGATGGTCTTCTTCATTTGCGGGACGGATCACCTTCTTAAGAGGCGCGACGATGTCGCTTGCCATCACCGTACGGTTTCCGTTAACGACAAAGCCGAACTCGAGTCCTCTGGCTGTTTCGACAATGACCTCGTCATCCTCCTGGAACTGCTTTCCGTCCGGATCAAAATAATAAACCTTTCCGGCAGCCTTGAAGCGAACACCGATGATCTCAACGGGTGCCTTCGGTATTTCTGCGGATTGAGAGATCTCCTCTGCCCTGATCGGGTCGGAATTCAATTTCTCCTCCGATACAATTGCTGTGGGGGCGGTGGATGAAGATGGGGAGGCTGTATCCTCAAGAACGGAAGATACTTCTTCCTGCGTTGCAGCCGTATCCGGTGCTTCTTTTTTTGCTCCGCGATTGCGGCGGTTGCGACGGTCACGTCTGTCACGACGGTCGGAGCGCTGCGTGGTATGCTCTGCTGTCATCCCTGCATCAGGGGAGGCTTCAGATGCACCGTTGTCTGCGGTAGACTTCCTTTTGTCGGAGGCCTCTGCGGAACGGTTGTTTTTGTTATGGTGCCGCGAGGGACGGCGCTTTTGCTGACGCGATTGATCGGCATGATTGTTTTTTGTCTCACCGTCGGATGCTGTTCCGAGATTTTGTTTTGTATTTTCAGACATAACTGGATTCCTTTCTTTTAATTTCGTGCCCGAATCGAAAAGAGTGTTTGTACAAGCTCTGCTTGCAGCAAAGACAAATTGGCATTAAAATCAATGTTTCTGCGAAGAGCGGATAAGCGCTGACAGGTGCGGACAAGACGTCTTCTGTCACACCGTTCCGCAAGTGCTGAGGGCTGTTCTGCCTGTGGATAAAATAAAAGAGGGATCTCTGAGGTATCTATGCAAACAGTAAGGTCGCGGAGTGCCGAGCACAATTGGTCGATCAGCGCACGCATGGCATCACGTGTGCCGGCATGCGTGGCCAAATAACGAAGAAGCTCCGTTCTGGTGGGACGCGACAGTCCCTTCCTTTTTTGCAGTACGGGACTGCTGCTTGGAGCATCATCGGAAAACACCGTGTCCAGACACAGCACTGCGTTTTCATATGCGGTGTAGAGGGTGTCTGCACGTAATTCCTTGGGGGTGCTCTGTAAGTAACGCAGCGTGCGACCGACGGTTCCTCCCGATAATTTGATATAGCGTCTGAGGAGCGTATCGTCCTTCCTTGCTGTTTCTCTTGCAAGCGTATCGTGCTTTGTTAAAACAGAATGGAGCGTTTCATCATCAAAGATCTCCATGCGCAGCTGCTGTACACGCGAAAGCACAGTCGGCAGCAAATTGCGGCGGTTTTCACATAGCAGAAAGAAAACTGCGGTTCCGGGCGGTTCCTCGAGAACCTTCAAAAGCGCATTTTGTGCTGCCTCCGTCATTCGATCGGCATGTGCGATGATATACAGCTTTTTGTCAAGATCATTGGGCTTGATATAAATATCGGACCGCAGCGAGCGGATGATATCGACACCGATGGAGTTTGGAATTGGGTCCATTATCGACTCGGGAATATCTTTGCTTGAATTCAGCGGAAGACCGTCCAGCGCAACCGTGTATAAATCGGGGGATTGCGCAGAATAGATCTTTCTGCATGAGGGACATTCTCCGCACGGGCGTTTGTGCGGGGATTGGCAGCAGATCGCTGCGGAAAGCAGAAATGCGAGGGTCTTTTTTCCGGATCCGACAGGTCCCTCCAACAGATATGCGTGTGCAAAGGAGGCAGCTTCCATCTTTGAGGAAAGCATGGTCAAAAGTGTTTGATTTCCGTATAACCTGGAAAAATCTATGTTCATCCGGCCTCACTCCTTTCGCATAACTGCAAAAACCCATTGTATTATACCACAAATATAAACGCTTGTCAAATCCCCCATTGCTTTTTCAAAACGGTATTTGTTCTGCATCATGCAAAAAACAAGGGCTGTTTGTTTCATAAATTCCTTCTTTTGGGTGAATCGCGGTCATAAAAGCACGGATATACTATAACCGTGTGAAAAAACAAGGCGGGGGTTTTTATGAAACGCAGAACATTTCGAAAAAGAAGCTTTTTTGCAGTATTTGTTTTTTGTGCTGTGGTTTCTGCTGTATTGATGCAGCGAGCGTCGACACAGGCGGCAAACGGGGAGAAGATGTTGGCGCATCGCATATATGGCAGAATGGCAGAGGAGGCAGCGTTGACGGCAGAAGTGCTTTTGACAGAACAAGAGATATCGAAAGGATCGCTGACACTTCATTGCAAGGTGATCGATACGTGTGCATCAATGCTTGGTGAGGAGACAACGGGCGTATCGGCAGCAACGGCTGCCGCATCGTTTTTTCGTGCGCTGTCTGCAAGAATGAACGAAACGGAGCCGCGGACGGTAAATGCAGATGAAAAAGAAAAGCTATATGCCGCCTGTACTGATTATTGTGCACAACAGCTTGCGGTTTTATCACAGGCGGTGCTTTCCGATGATCGGGAATTGATCGCTGCGGTAAGCAATTCGCTGACTTCGTTGGCGGGTGAATTTGCCAAAGAGGCACTTGCGGAAAATCAAAAAGGTCCATTGCGGTCCTATTCCTTTGATGGGGAGAAAGTACTCTCACCAACACAAGCCGGAAAGTCGCTCAAAAAAATCCTCGGTCAGGCTGCATCGCTGATGCACACGCCGCTGCAGGCAGGTGCGGACGGAAATTATCTCTTTCAATGTCAGAATGCATATGCGATTGTATCCGCAAGCGGCGGGCATTTGATCCGATACTCGCTCCATACGAAAACGCTCGAGGACGGGATCGTTTCCCGCTGTCTGAACACGGATGATCTTGTACAGGAGGTTGCGTTGTTCCTGGAAAAAAACGGGATCAGCGGGATAGAGATCACAGAGGACGTATCGCTGCACGGTGTTCGTTATTTTTATTGCAAAAAGACAAACGAAGAAGCAAGGTGTGCACGGATCGGTGTCAGGGAGTGGGATGGAAGGATCGTACATGCAGATTTGGAAAACCTTTATCGGATACAATAGCAGCTGTGCAGCGTTGTGAAAACGAAAAAGACCGACTCAAAAAGAGTCGGTCTTTTGCTTTTTTTCATTAGTCGCTGATATAGGGGAGAAGTGCTACGATGCGTGCACGCTTGATCGCATCTGTCAGCTGACGCTGATGCAGTGCGCAAGTACCGGTGATTCTTCTGGGAAGAATCTTTGCGCGCTCGGAAATGCACTTTCTCAGTCTGCCGATATCCTTGTAATCAACAGACTCGATCTTTTCAGCACAGAACTGGCAGACCTTTCTTCTCTTGCCGCGATTACCGCCGCGGAAAGGCTTTGCTGCGGGCTCTCTCTGTTCTTTGACCTCTGTAGTGGTGGTCTTAACTTCCTTTGCGTTATCCAATGTTTTTCATTCCTTTCCCTGTTAAAGTGGATCGAAGATGATCAGAACGGCAGATCGTCGTCGCCGGAGATCTCTTCGAATTTCGGAGTATCGGGCATTGCCGTACCCACGGGTGCGCCTTCGCCGTATGCGGGGATGTTTTGCTGTGTCTCTCCCATGCCTGCGAATGCAGGATTTTGCGGAGCACTGTCCGCCTTGGAGCTGACAAAGGAAACCTCGTCCGCGACGACCTCTGTGACATAGCGCTTGTTGCCTTGCTGATCGGTGTAGTTACGAACCTGAATGGATCCGACGATACAAATCGGATTTCCCTTGCGGAAATACTTGCATACGAATTCAGCCGACTGTCTCCATGCAACGATGTTGATAAAGTCAGTGGGATATGTTCCGTTTGCATCCTTGAAACGACGGGAAACGCCAATGGAGAAGGAGCATACAGAAACACCTGTGGGGGTCTGCTTGAGCTCCGGATCTGCGGTAATATTACCAATCAGAATTACTTTGTTCAGACTCGGCATAACTTTTTTCCTCCGATCAATGTCTGGTGGTCATGTTGCGCATGATGTTATCATTGATGTTGAAAAGACGGGTGAGCTCTTTGATGAAAGCGGGATCGCCCTTGTAGTTAACAAGAACATAGTAGCCTTCGTTGAGGTCATTGATCGGGTATGCAAGTCTGCGCTTGCCCCACTCATTGACGGACTCGATCTCACCGTTTTCCGCGATCAGCGCAGTGAACTTTTCAACGACAGCCTTTGTGTCGTCTTCAGACAGCTGAGGGTTAACGATAAACATTGTTTCGTAGGAACCGTACTTCTTTTCCATACTTATTGCACCTCCTTATGGACTTATGTCAAGACCCGGTTTTTGCGGCTGAAGGACCGCAGGTCTTGAAAGGTTCGTTATTTCGTAATCGTACGCAATAACTACTAAATTATACCACGGAAAACTTGTTGTGTCAATAGCTTTTGTGATCTTTTTTTGCAAAAAAAGAGATCCCCCGCTGAGAACCTGCGGGAGATCCGTTTTGATATCAAAGGGCTTTGGGGAAACGATCAATACAGTCCGCCCATGCCGGGAGCACCGGCGGGAGCAGCTGCGGGAGCTTCCTCCTTGATGTCTGCAACAAGCGCCTCGGTTGTGAGAACGGTTGCTGCAACAGATGCGGCATTCTGCAGTGCGGAACGGGATACCTTAGTCGGATCAACAATACCGCTTGCGACCATGTCACAGTATACCTCATTGTATGCATCAAAGCCGTATCCGATCTTATCTGCACTCATGATCTTGTCAACGATGACAGAGCCTTCGAGACCTGCGTTTGCAGCGATCTGACGAACGGGCTCCTCAAGCGCCTTTACAACGATGGAAACACCGGTCTTTTCGTCACCCTCTGTCTCGGCAAGCAGTGTCTTTACGTCGTTGATGACATTGAGGAATGCGGTACCGCCGCCTGCGACGATGCCTTCCTCCACTGCTGCACGGGTTGCATTGAGTGCATCCTCGATGCGGAGCTTCTTTTCCTTCATTTCGGTTTCGGTTGCAGCACCGACCTTGATGACAGCAACGCCGCCTGCAAGCTTTGCAAGACGCTCCTGGAGCTTTTCGCGGTCAAAATCGGATGTTGTTGTATCGATCGCTACACGGATCTGTGCGATTCTGGACTTGATCTCATCGGATGCACCCGCACCGCCGACGATGATGGTGTTTTCCTTTGTGATCTTGACCTGTCTTGCCTGTCCGAGCTGTGCCAGAGATGCGTCCTTCAGCTCAAGACCAAGCTCCTCTGTGATGACCTCGCCGCCGGTCAGGATCGCGATGTCACGGAGCATTTCTTTTCTTCTGTCACCGAAGCCGGGAGCCTTTACGGCTACACAGTTGAATGTACCTCTGAGCTTGTTGACGATAAGTGTTGTAAGAGCCTCGCCCTCTA
>JAFQMO010000036.1 GCA_017414385.1 Clostridia bacterium | reverse complement strand
GGAAATTGGCAAATCTTCGGTGCGCACGGTTTTAAAAAGGATTATTCAGTAAATACTTGATTTTTATGAATGATGATTCCTTTTTTGGTCTGACGTGCCAATTAGTGCGACCAAAAAAGATATTTCTTCGTTTTTCTCCGTTTTTCTCGTTTTTTGAAAATGACAAAACAGTTAAAATAAAAAGATATCATTTGCCAAAAACGACTGATCGGAGGGATTTGAACTACCACGGCTCCTTTTAGATAGCAGAACCACAACAGACATATATGTAATATCTATTTCTCACTTAAACCGATAATCACTCTCATCATCTGCGTTATTGATTATCAACCACCGATATGATATACTATATTTGCCGGCAAGAAATAAATATTGGAGGTTTGATTATGGTTTGTAAAATCGGAGAAAAAATACGTCAATTACGATTGACTCATAAAATGACACAAGAACAATTGGCTGATCGTCTAGGGGTGTCCTACCAGTCAGTCAGTCGTTGGGAGAACGGGATAACTTATCCGGATATTGAATTTCTTCCTGCCATCGCAAAGCATTTTTCCGTTTCTTTAGACTATCTATTGGGACAGGATGATGCCGAGAAACAAAAACAAATAAAGAAAAAAATACGCAGTATCGCTGATATGACGGAAGATAATGCAGAATATCTTATTGAACTGATTCGTATATGCCGCCGCGAGCAGGATAATGGTGAATATTTTGAAAGAATTTGTTATGCGTTAAGATATTCTGCCCTTCATAAGAATATTGCCGTACTTGAAGAATTGCGAAAGAGCAAAGAAGCTTTCTTTGAAACCTGCACAGATGCAGCAATACGCTCCAGGGCGCTTGGGTACTATGCATCCTTGGAAGAAGAACCTCATATTGCAGCTTTATTGGACAGATATGCATCAGATCAAACAACAGCGAGAGATTATCTTCTGAAAGAACGTTATTTATTCCGTGATGAATTTGATCATTTTGAAACTGCACGGCAACGTTATTTCCATAAACAGATTGCTTATCTGATTGACGGCGATATATCACTTTGGCGTGATTCAAGTAAACCGATGGATGTACAGTATTCCTTATTCGAAAACAATTCCAAATTAGCACTGCTTCACAGCTTATGTCAGGAAACTCCAACGGTCGAAAATCCGATCACCTGCGGAAATGAACCTGATGTTTTTGCAGAACAGCGTATCTATATCGGTATGCGTCAAGTTTGTGTATATGCTCACCTTGGTGAAAAAGAAAATGCATATGCTGTGCTTGAAGATGTTATAAAACTAATGGAAAAAATAATGGATATGCCCGACGGAACTGAGCTGTACTGTACCTCTCCCGCTCTTGACGTATTGAAAGCTACTGTTCATTCCAAAGATGATTCAGGCAGTTTAGGGGCAAGAAAATCTCTGGCATATACATTGGAAGACGGACAGCTTGAGGTATTTGCAGAAATATTCCCTAAATATGAAATAGAATGTCTTGCAGAAGCTGAATATGCTCGGTGGGGATGGTTGAACAAACTCAGAAAAGAAGAACGTTTCATCAACTTGATTAGACGTTTGGAAGAAAAGATTTATTCAAAATAAAATCTAAAACTGATATCTTTTTTTGAACAGGTCCCCACTTAGGACCCCGATTTAATCAGAGTCAAAAGCGGGGATTCTCTTTTTTCTGCGTGCGCAAGGAGCTCCGTATCAAACTGAAACGGAGCTCTTTTTGTTTTGTTATTGGGGGATGCCGTTTCATACAGTATCACTGTTCTGCAAATTATGATCAGGTGATTGCGTATCATTTTTTCCGATGCAGTTGGTTATCGCCGGTTGTCCTTGCTTGCAAGATCGCCGTAAACCGGAGTTGCCAGACCAAAGCCGCCGGAAACGGTGAGAATTTGTCCGGTGGTATAGGCAGAAGCATCGCTCGCAAAATAACATACTGCTTCCGCAATTTCCTCCGTCTGTCCCATTCTGCCCAAAGGAATATGCCGCAGGAACAGATTGCGGAAATCATCAGACAAATATTTTTCCACAGCCTCCGTTGCGGTCATGCCGGGAAGGACAGCGTTGCATCGGATCCTGTGTTTTGCTTCATGAACAGCAATCAGCTTGGTCAGATAGTTAATGGCTGCTTTGCCGGTACCGTAAGCAACCTGGGAAATGTCCGGTACAAGTCCCCCGACAGAGGAAATATTGATGATACTGCCGCCGTGCTCTGTCATATGTCTGACTGCCGCCTGACTTGCCATAAAGACACTTCTCAGGTTTAGATTTACCGTATCAAGGAATACTTGAGGGTCTGTACCCGCAAAATCCAAATCCTTACCGGGATTTGACGTGCCGAAATTGTTGACCAGAACATCGATACGGCCGGCATTGCGGACCACGTCCTCAACCATAGAGGTAAAGGTTTCCGGTTTGGTGGCATCATTGTACACACATTTCACAAAATCCATGGTGTTGGCGATTTCCTGTGCCCGTTCCATATCACGGGCTGCCATATAGACCCGTGCTCCTTCCGCAGCACATTTTTTCACGATTGCAAGTCCGATTCCTCGTGTAGAGGCGGTTACCAAAATGACTTTATCTTTTAATCTCATGATATCTCTCCTTTATTATGACTTGGCAGCAATGCAACGGCGGCAATACCGAATGCCACGCAAATGATTTCCGCTGTTGCCAGGAAATGAATGGATGCAGCTGCAGCTGTGGATCCTGCCGCACCTGCTGCAATTGCGGCTGTGATCTGATTGGTAAATAACGGTACAAATACCGCCACGCCAAAGGGTGCAGCCAGATCCCGAAACAGACCGTAGGTTCCTGTACCTGCGCCTGCTTCTTTGGGTGTCAATCCGGAAAGGACGACCTTCATAAAAATTGTGCCGTTTCCGCCAAGACCGAAGCCAAGGAGACCAAGAGATGCCATGATCAAAAAGACAGAGGTGACCTCTGTAAATAAGAGCATAGCTGCACATCCGATGCCGGTCAGCAGAAAGGAAACCAAAAGGATACGCTTCGGCTTGAATTTATCCGCCAAAGGACCAAGCAATATCGCACCTAAGGACATTCCCACGTACATCACAGAGATCGAATAGCCGGAAATGGCAGTATGATTCGGCCGGGTGTAATTCACGAAAACAATGATGTTGGTCATGTTGGCCTGCATCAGTCCCTGCGTAAGAAACAATGCAAGGACACTCAAAATAAAAGCTCTGCGCTTGATGAATCTGCCCGATAAGATCGGATGGACGCTTTTTCGTTCTGCAAAAACAAGCAAAACAAGGCTGACGATTGCAAGAACCAGCACAATGCGAAACGGTGCAGAGGTCCAGCCAAGGTTCTGCCCAAAGGAAGGGATACAAAGCAAAAGACTGAAGAAGACCAGGATCAAAACCGTACCGTATAAATCAAAGCTTTGCCGTGCTTTTCTTGTTATGTCCTGACTTTTGGAGGTCAGCACACAAGCACCCAAAATACCGATACAAATGGCTACACAGACCCACAGCATCGTGCGCCATCCGTAGCCGGATACCAAAAGACCTCCGACGGTCGGACCGATAATGACAGATGCACTGGAAAGGAGCATATATAATGAAAATCCTTTCGCAATTTTGTCTTTGGGAAACTCTGTTGCGATATAGGCAAGGATCACAGGTCCCATGGCAGCCGTATCGATACCCACGATAAAACGCGCAGCCATCATAAACCACAGGGATCCTGCCACAGCAGACAGGACGTTTCCCAAGGTAAAAACCGCAATACCCCCAAGCAGCGTTCGACGGCGTCCAATCACGTCGCCAACCTTGCCGAGAATCGGTGCACAGGCGGCAGTGGATATTGCCTGCGCCAAAGCCGTCCAGGTGGTATTGTTGTAGGCAATCCCGAGATCCTGTACAAAAGCAGGTCCCAAGACCGTGGAAAATCCACCGATAAGACCGATCAGGAGCGCGGCGAGTGCATACGGAAGAAATCCCTTTTTATAAGAAATACTGTGTTTTTCCATTTCTCCTCCTTTGGCGGATCGTATTCCGGATCATGATGTATTATTGCTTTTGATTCGGATACACTATTCACAGGAGGGACCAAATATGAAACAGAAATTTTTTATTTGTCAGCATTGCGGCAGCATTGCAGCTCTGATCCGGGATCGTGGTGTTCCGATCCATTGCTGCGGCGAACCCATGCAGGTATTGATTCCCGGAACAACAGAAGCATCCGGTGAAAAACACATCCCCGTGTATGAGGTGAGGGGGAATACCGTCCATGTAACGGTTGGCTCGGCAGAGCACCCTATGACCTCGGAGCATTATATCGAGTGGGTTTGTATGGAAACGGAGCATGGGATCCAATATGCCCATCTTGACCCAAACGATACGCCCAAAGCCAAGTTTTCTATCTGCGATGGAGATGAGGTTCGGGCAGTTTACGCATTTTGTAATCAACACAATTTATGGAGGACGTAACTATGTCAATGATCAATCGGGAAATCTCCGATTTCCGCACCTATGCCTATCACGAAAACGAGTTTAAGTTTGTGAGCAAAAAGGACATCCTCGGAAAATGGAGTGTCTTTTTCTTCTATCCCGCAGACTTTACCTTTGTATGCCCTACAGAGCTTGAGGATCTGGCGGACAAGTATGCGCAGTTTCAGTCGATCGGCTGCGAGGTGTATTCCGTATCTACCGACACCCATTTCGTTCACAAGGCCTGGCACGACGCATCGGAACGAATCAAGAAGATCGGTTTCCCTATGTTGGCAGACCCCACCCACAGCATTTCCGAGGACTTTGAGGTGTTGATCGAGAAGGAAGGTCTCGCCGAGCGCGGTACGTTTATTGTCAACCCGGACGGCAAAATCGTCGGTTATGAGGTGACTGCAGGCAATGTAGGAAGAAACGCAGAGGAATTGCTGCGGAAGGTGCAGGCCTGTCAGTTTGTTCACGCCCACGGCGATCAGGTCTGTCCCGCAAACTGGAAGCCCGGTGCAGAGACATTGAAGCCCAGCCTTGATCTTGTGGGACAGCTTTGATGGACAATCTGTATGATGTAGTGATTATCGGCGGAGGTCCTGCGGGACTTACCGCCGCCCTCTACCTTGCACGGGCCAAATATCGCGTATTGGTCTTGGAAAAGGAACAGTTTGGCGGTCAGATCGCCATTACGCATGAGGTGGTGAACTATCCGGGGCTTGCCAAAACAGGCGGAAAAGAGCTGACGGATACCATACAGCAGCAGGCAGAGAGCTTCGGTGCGGAATTTATGCTCGCTGAGGCCACCGGCTTTGATGTTTCCGAGGATATCAAAGCCGTGCATACCAACCGTGGAGACTTCCGCTGCTTCGGAATTCTGCTTGCCACCGGCGCACATCCGAGAACGGTCGGTTTTCAAGGTGAGGAAGAATATAAGGGCAGAGGTGTTGCTTACTGCGCCACCTGCGATGGAGAATTCTTTACGGGAAAAGAGATCTTTGTTGTCGGAGGCGGGTATGCTGCGGCAGAGGAAAGTGTATTTTTGACCAAATTCGCCCGACATGTCACGATCCTGATTCGAAACGATGATTTTTCCTGTGCTGCATCTGTAGCAGATCAAGCAAAGATGCATGAAAAGATCACAGTACTGACGAACACTGTGATGGAGGAGGTATCCGGCGCAAACGGTCTGACCTATGCACGGTATAAAAACACCGTCACCGGAGAAGTGACGGAATATAGAAGCGAAGACTCCTTCGGTGTCTTTGTATTTGTCGGATATGCGCCCGCGACGGAGATCGTCCGCGGTACGGTGGAATTGAATGAGCAGGGGTATATCATCACCGATGGCTCGCAGAAAACAAGTGCCGAGGGGATTTACGCAGCAGGAGATGTTTGCATCAAGCCCTTGCGTCAGGTCGTAACAGCCACCGGTGACGGTGCCCTGGCAGCAACAGAGTTGGAAAAATATGTGGCAGCCATGCAAAGAAAAACAGGACTGCGTGCCGATGTCCCTGTCCCGAAGCAGAGCAAGCCGAAAGCCGCAGCGGACACACAGGGATCCTCGACATCGGAGGAGCTTTTCACAGCAGAAATGCGCCGTCAGTTAGACACCGTATTCAGCCGAATGGAAAAAACGCTTCTGTTAAGGCTTTATCTGGACAACCGTCCCATTTCCGCAGAATTAGAAGGTTTCATAACCTCGCTTACGGCGCTTTCCGACAAGCTGCATCCGGAGGTATATGACAGACAGGCAGACGAGAGCTTCGCTCCGTGCGTAGAGGTCTGCTTTGCAGATGGTACGCCGACAGGACTTGCCTTTCACGGTGTACCCGGCGGACACGAGTTCACATCTTTTGTGTTAGGACTGTACAATGCCGCAGGTCCGGGACAAGATATGGATCCGGACATTCGCGAGATGATTGCGGGCATCACACAAAAAACGGATATCAAGATCCTGGTCACGCTGTCCTGCACCATGTGTCCTGATCTGGTGGCAGCGACACAGAAAATTGCCGCATCCAACCCGAATGTTTGCGCACATGTATATGACATTCACCATTTTGAGGATTTGAAGAATCGGCACAAGGTCATGAGTGTACCGTGCCTTGTTGTGAATGACGAGACGGTATCCTTCGGCAAGAAGAATATCCGACAGGTGCTGGAGCTGATTCGCGGTTAATCGCAAGAAGAACACGGCTTATCAAGGTTGAAGAACGGGATACACCCGACCTTGACAAGCCGTGTTCCTTTCACTTCTCGCCCGACTCGGACGATACTGCGGGGATATACCTATTTCATCAATTCATCGGTCAGCATGATGATTTCAGGGGCGATCTTTTTCCGTTCTTTCCTCAAGATACGGTTATAGATCGGATACGCACAGCATACAAGAGCTATGCCAATGACACCGATGATAATACCGGCAAGCATCACCTCGAGTCCCTGCATCCCCATCATCTCGCCGATATCCGTCATAATCAGACTCATACCGCATCCAAGCAGCAAAGCGCCGACGATTCCCATAACAAGTGCTGCTTCGGCAGCCTTTTTCGTCACACTCGCATCCAAACGGCGTAGCCGTGTCATTTTGTCCTCTTCTTCAGGCACCGCATATCTTTCACGGATCGTTTTTATTTCTTCCTGCTGTTTTGCGGAATAGGTATAGTGAAATGTTTCATTCTCTCTCTTTTCCATCGGATGAATCCTCATCTTTCTGTAACAGTTTTATTCTCTTTGTCCCCTGCACGATCATATATCCTGCCATCAATATGATGAAAACAGAAATCACACCGCCGCTTACACCAAGCAGGATTCTTTGGGCAAACAGATCCATTGTCCCGTCACCGAATGTTGTCAGCATCGTGGATTCGAGCGTAAGCATGGAGACACACGCCGCAGCAAGACTGATTCCCTTGGAAGCGGAATACACGGGACTGTTATATCTGCGATACTTCACTGCCCCGATAATCGCCATCGTCAAGGAACCGAATGTGTATGCCGCCATTGCAATTGTCGTAATCTCATGATGGTGAAAGGTACGGTTCCAATATACCATAAAAAAGACCATCAGCGCAAATGCAAGATTCATCACAAGGAAGATGCTGCCGCACCTGCGGTAACGGATCAGCTCCTCTTACATCCTCTCTCCGGGAACAAAACGGCGGGTATGCCGTACAAGGAAGAAGCGCATCACCGCAAGAGAGATATAATATGCCGCCAAAGAGAAAAACCAAAAGGAATGATGCCAAAAGCCAAGTCCCAGCTGAAAAACCGCATATGCAGTATTCCAAGCCAAGGTGCCGTAAAGAGAGTGTGTGACTCTCAGACGCGGATCATCCCGCCATCTTCTTGCATATCTATTCTCATCCTTAAAGGTCTTAAAGAAACGGATCAGATACGGTATCTTAAAGCACCATACCGTCAGCGTATAGGCGGCAAGAACATAAGAAATGATCGCCGTCACAGACTCGGTTCCCAAAAATACCATCGAATATATGAGGAATACGGCAGAAACCGGAAGCAAAACAAGCATCACAGCCATGTGCGGAAACAGCAGCGTCTTTCCGAGTTTTTTTATGTCCATGCTAAGCCCTCCGTATTTTTACGGTAAAGACAGAGCCTTTTCCTACGATGCTTTCCACACCGATTTCACCCTGCATAATGTCGATGACTCTCTTTACAAGCGCAAGTCCAAGACCGTTGCCCTGTACAGCATGGGAGGTATCCCCCTGATAGAACTTTTCAAAAATGTGTGCGCCGACCTCAGCGGACATCCCGCATCCGGTATCCGCGACCTTGATGATTGCGTATTGCTCGTCCGCCGTAAGCGATACAAAAACACGTCCGCCGGACTCAGTAAATTTGAATGCGTTGGACAGCAAATTGTTCCAGACAAGGTCAAGAAGCTCGGCATCCGCATAAACAATGACATTCTCGGCAATGTCGGTGTCAATTTCGATCTCTGCCTTTTCCCATACATTCTCATACCGCAAAAGACATTCACATAACTGTTCGCCAAGATCATACTCCGTCACCTGCGGATAGATCTGCTGATTTTCAAGACGGTTGAGCTTCAGGATATTCGTCATCATATCCGCCATACGGCGGGAAGCCTCTGTCACACCCCCGGCATATTCAAGCCGCTTTTCTTCACTCAGACCGGGAGTACCGAGCAGCATACCGTAATTTTGAATGACAGCAAGCGGTGTCTTCATTTCATGTGACACATTTGCGATAAAGTCCGTACGGAGCGTTTCTACGCTGCCAAGCTCCTCTGCCATTTTGTTGAAGCAATCGATGATCCTGTTAAAGGTTTCATCTGTAACGAATCTGCTCTGCAGCTTTACCCGCGCCGAAAAGTCTCCCAAAACGATCTTTTCAGCAGCCTCGGTGATCTGCCTGACAGGGCGTTCCACGGCCAGCTTGCGGCGTACGGTATCGATAACAGTAAAAATGAGGCTGATCACCACAACATTCCCAAAGGTCAATTTGGCAGCGATGCCAATGTTTTTCTCTGTCAGCGTGACCTCAAGTGTATCGGTCAGTATGGAAACGAAAAGCATCGTGCAGCAGGTGACAACAAAAGCAACAAGAATGAAGAATACCAGATAATGATTGATTGGACGGAGAATCCTTCGGACACGATCGTTTGGGTTCATTTGATCACCGCCTTATATCCAAGACCATGTACTGTCTTGATTTCAAAGTCCGCACAGTCCGCGAGCTTTCCCCGAAGCTTTGTCATGTACACATCAACGGCTCTCGGAGCACTCTCCGTTGCGGCATCCCAGAATTCATCCATCAGCTGCGTTCTTGTAAATGTCTTTTTCGGATAGGACAGCAGCTTATAAAGAATACTGAACTCACGGTTTGTAAGCGGTATTTCCTCATCACCGAGGTATGCGGTGTGTTCATCCGCATCCATAACAAAGCTGCCGATCTCAATTTTTCTGCTGGAGGCGATCTTGGCACGTCTGAGAAGCGCACCGATCCGCAAAAACAATTCGTCAAGGTCGATTGGCTTGACCATATAATCATCCACGCCAATGCGGAATCCTCTCTGCTTGGAGGCAATATCATCACGGGCTGTCATAAATAAGATCGGAATCTCCTCATTCAGATCGCGGACGTTCCTTGCAAATTCAAAGCCATCGATACCGGGCATCATAATGTCTGAAACAATGAGGTCAAACATATTCTCGTACAACGCATCATACGCCTCTGTCGCATTCAGGCACCCGACCGCTTCATAGCCGCTGTAATTCAAAAAAGAACAAACCGTTTTGTTCAGTTCCCTGTCATCCTCTACAACCAATATCTTAAACATCGTTCCTACCTCCGTATATTACAGCTTTACAGGATTCATTGTATCACGGAAATGTTAAAGTTTTGTTTCTGTTTTGGTACATCACCGAGAATTTATATCTCATTTCAGCAAAAACAAGGCAGTACCGTATACGATACTGCCCCAATGCATATTCTTTTTTCTCTTTTTCTGTTATTGATTCATGATCTTGTCGCTGAGCTCCAGGATCTCCGCACCATATTTCTTCTTACGACGCTCGAGGATCCGCTTATACATCGGATAATTGATAAGCACCATCATCATGCCGATCACCCCGATGACAATGCCCGGAAGCATCGGTGCATCCATCCCGACAATCGCACCGATGTCTGTCATGACAAGGCTCATACCCGCGCCCATGATCATAGCGGAAATACTGCCGAACACATATGCAAAAACATTTGCAGGATGCTTTACCTTAGCATCAAGCGTACGGAGCGCGTCAAGATCGGAGGGGGATTGCTTTTCCATATACTGTGCACGAATCTTCTGTGCCAAAAACTGTTGATCATTCTTATTCATCATAATACCTCATAAATCATTTACTTTTCTTTGCTGTCAGATGTATTCTCGCCGGAAAGTCTTTTTTTGGCATCCTCGACAGATTCGCCTGTTTTCGTGAAGAGCACCTCGATACACTTATCGGTAACTTTTTCAAACCCCTCCACCACGCCGTTCTCGATCTTCTTGTACCCCTCAATGACGCCCGCTTCGACCTTTTTGTAGCCCTCTACAGCCTTTTCCGCAATTTTTTCGCCTGTTTCTGTGATCTTAGACATTCTCAAAACCTCCTTATCTGTTTCTGTGACTGTATTATATCAAGCGTTTGTTTTTGATTGTTTGTCAAAATGTTTTTGTTTTATTAATTTGATATTTGGTTTTCACTTTCTGTGTTTGCGTTTATATTTTTCGTATATGCCCTTTAATACACCGAGCGTTTTTTGATCATTCGGAAACAACATTTTCAAAAACCACATTGCAAGCAGAAGTGTTACCAGCTTTTCCGGTGATATCGGAAGCCAAAGAAACGTTAAATAGGCTCCCGCAGCTGCTGTCATCCAATGGATACCATAGAAGGTACCGATACCAAGAAGAATGTACGACCAGCCGTTTGTGATCAGCCACGCGATTCCAAAGCAAAGAAGAAAGCGTGGGTTCAGCAACAGTTGCAGAACGACTTGAG
>JAFQMO010000035.1 GCA_017414385.1 Clostridia bacterium | reverse complement strand
TGAAAAGGAAATATCCGAGATCCTTTCCAAAAAGGACACGACTACAGTAACGCGTGTTCCTTTTCAGCCAAAGAGCGGCAGTAAGGGAAAGTCAAGCAGGACAAAGCCTTCCGGTCCGGCGATCAGAATCGGGAAATGTCCGCTTTGCGGAAATGATATTGTCAGAGGTTCCTTTGCATACGGTTGTCTTGGATATAAGAACGGTTGCAATTTCCGAGTAGGTACACACATTTGTGAGAGGGAGATCACGCCGGAGGAGGTATACCTGCTCATCACGAACGGAAAAACCCCGCTTCTGCAGGGGTTCATCTCAAAGAAAAAAACTCCTTTTGCGGCATATCTTGTTCTTGATGGGGAACGGGTGAATCTTGGCTTTGAACATGCAAATAAGACAGCAATCTTTTCCGATAGCTGCGATGCACCGCTGCCCGCTGATCCGCCGCCTCCACGTGGTAGCGAACTGTAAGCGGTAAAGTCACTTTTTCCATTCGTATCAAACATCTGATAACAACAGTTATAGAAACAACAACAGAGAAAAGGACGGTTCATTATGGCAGGGACATTGGTAGTAGGATTTGTGTTTGTGGATATCAAGGGATTTGCTTTGGCAGATTATGTACCTAAGGGACGAAATCTCGGAAACATTCGGTTTATCCACGGAGGTGTATCACGTAATGTTGCGGAAAACATTGCGAATTGCGGAATGCCTGTTATGTTTGCATCTCTTTCTGAGGATACAGCGATCGGGCGTGATGTTGTCCGACGGTTACAGTCGGCGGGTGTCGATGTTACATATATGCGTCCTGTTGAGGAAAACGGGATCGGTACGTGGATGGTGATCCTTGATGAAAACGGAGACGTAGCCGGACAGATCTCATGTCCGCCTGACCGAGTCGCTCTTGAGACCCTTGTGATGGAGAGGGGAGAAGAGATGATTCGGCAGTGTGACAATATCATCCTCGAGATCGATACTTCCCCCATCATTGACGAGACGGTCCTAGCTCTTGCAAAAAAATATCATAAACCTGTTTATACGGTCGTTGGTAATATGAGCATCATTCTTTTAAGAAGAGATTTTTTGGCAGATCTTGATTGTTTTGTGTGCAACGAAATTGAAGCAGCCAGACTTTTTGAATGTGATCTTACCGATGCGGTGCCATGTGAGATGTATGAGTTTATCTCGAAGCATGCACCCTCTATCGGATGCCGCTCAATGGTCGTTACAATGGGTGAGCGAGGAGCGGTCTACTATGATACAGAGCAAGAAAAGGGAGGTATCGTTTCCGCAATTCCGACAGCACTTGTTGATTCGACAGGGGCGGGAGATGCATTCCTCTCCGGATTGGTGATGGGACTTTCCCGTGGTCATACACTTGAGCAGTCTGTCAGGATCGGAACTATGCTTGCATCGAAAACGATCGCGACAACGGAAAGCTGTGCGCCTCCCGATCATTCCTTTTTGTACAGCTTTTGAATTGCGTTGTCTTACATAAAAAGAAAAGCAGAACCGTTTTCCGGCGGTTCTGCTACATTTTTTTCAGTTGTTCCTGACGCTGTCGGTAATCCGGCATATAACGGTTCAGAAATGCGTAAAAAAATGCACTGTGATTATGGTGCTTGATATGTGCGATCTCATGGAGAACAACATAATCGATCAGATCGTCAGGATAACGCATCAGCAGGTAGGAAAAGCAGAGACTGTTTTTCGCAGAACAGCTGCCAAACCTCTTTTTTGCAGCTGTGATACGGAATCCGGTCGGACATAATCCTGTAATGGCAGACCAATAGGCGATACGCTTTGGAAGAATATCAGCCGCTTTTTCTTGAAGCTGCAGAATCTCATCTTTTGATGGTGTTTTATGAAGGGGATCCTTTGCTTTTATGATGACCTCATTTCGCTTCTGTATAATCCACTCTTTGTTCTTCAAAACGAAGGTGTCTGCATAACCGTACGAAACACGGTGCGGTATGCGTACAATTACATCGGCATTTTCTCGTATCGATATTGCCATCGTTTTACGTTCTGATTTGATTACCTCATAAGGAAATGGGATACCGTCTTGTTTTCTTAAAGACATGAAAGCTCCTCCTCTGTATAAACGGTAATACCATTTTTGATCAAAAGATCTGCGGTGATACCGTTACCATCACAGAGCTTGCCGGAAAAGGTCCCGTCGTAGACTGTCCCTTTTCCGCAGGACGGAGATCTGGCTTTGAGCAGAGCCGTTTTTGCGGCACTGAGATCTGCGAATCTGAGGATCTGCGCGGCACCGTAACGGTATGCGCTTGTGACGTCGCAGCCGTCGCATCTCAAAACAGACCCGTTCTTCTGTATTTCCGCCGGAAGCCTTGGAACCGGTAATCCGCCAAGTACCTCACCGCACACGGGAATTAGGATATATTTATCCGAAAGATACTTGATCCATGTATCGGATATTGGCTTTGAAGCGCCGTCATAGCGGCAGGCAGTTCCGAGCAGACACGCGGAGATTAAAAGGGGTTTTCGATCGTCGCCGCAGAAGGAAAGCTGATGGGAGCGCAGGGACCCTTCTGTATCGTAGACCAACTTCAAGAGAAAGAACGGAATATTTTGAGGTAAAAGTGAGAGAAAGATACGATCCCCCTCCCACATGGGAAGGGCCATCAGATCGTCGGATGAGATCCATTCAAGTACTCCTTCGCTGCAGTCGGTTTTTAATTCGCCCTCGAAATTGTGAGAGGTGAATAAATGCATCTGCTCCGTTTCGTAAGCCGGCGAGCAGAAGGAGATCAGTCCACGGTATGTGCAGTCGGTAAGTGTCAGACCGGTCTCCTCCTTGACCTCACGCATAATACAGTCAAGCGGACTTTCGAATTCCTCCATATGACCGCCGATGCCGATCCATTTATCTTTGTTTGCATCATTTTGTTTTTTTGTCCGATGCATCATAAGATACATACCGTTTTTCTCGATATAGCATAGAGTGGTGTTCTTCATTTTTATCTCCTTGCTGTCCCGCTTTTTGCTTCATTATAGCAGAAATTTCAGCCCTTTTCAAGTATTTCCCCAAAAATGCGAGAATTATCTGCAGATGATCTCAGATTCCCCGTATTCTCTTGACAAAATGACGGTGTTGGATTATAATATGATGAGAAAGATTATCATGGCAAATACAAAATGGGAGTTCTTTTATGCAGACAAAAAAAGTATGGGGCGTGATGCTTGTCGGCTGCGGTCATATCGGTAAGCAACACATTGAGGAAATATACTATCGTGACAATATTCGTATGGTTGCTTGTGTGGATTACAATGAGGAAACCGCCAGGTTGTTTTCCAAACGCTACAGCGGTGGATATAACACGCAGTATGGGACGGATTACAAGCCTTTTCTGAATAGGGAAGACCTTGATATTGTCATTATTGCAACGTACGCAGAAACCCATCTCGAAATCATGCGTGATTGCGTAAATGCAGGAAAGCATGTCCTTTGTGAAAAGCCGATTGCACCGACCATTGCAGAGGCAGAGCAGTTTTGCAGGATCGCAAAAGCTTCATCCTCAAAGGTCTTGATTGCGCATATTCTTCGTCACAATCAAACGTATAAAAAAGCAGCGGAGATGATCCGATCCGGCAGACTTGGCGATATCCGACTGATTCGTATGGTTCAAAATCATCACATTATGAATAAAGAGCGATATATGCGTCTTTTGGAGGATTGCTCGCCGATTGTTGACTGCGGTGTGCATTATGTTGATGTCATTCGCTGGTTTACTGGGCTCGAGGTGGAAGATATCCGCGGTATGGGTGGTATCGTCAGCCGAGTCGTTCCGCCAAATACATACGATTACGGAATGATCACCATGAAGCTTTCCAATGGCTGCACTGCGTATTATGAGGCCGGATGGACGGATACGACTGCCAGCGAAAATCTCAAGGAGTTTGTCGGTACTGACGGAAGAATCCGTATCATTCTTTCCGATTACAGACATGACCATCGAGAGGAAGGCGACCTGATCGAGTACTATGATAAATTAACAGAGACCTATACTTCCATCAATATCAAATGTAAGTACAAGGATATGTACGCGCAGATCTGTACGCTGATTGATATGATCGAAAATGATACAGAAGGTTTCCCGACGCTTGAGGATGCGATGGCGGCTTTCCGTATCGTTCTTTCCTGTGATGAATATATACGCAATACATTGAATCTCGATCAGAAATCTGATGACATTTCGCTGCATTATGTTGGTGAAAAATTCTGACAGATGTTTGCGCTTTTGTCAATGACATGAGGTGATCCAAATGAAAATAATGTTTGCATCCGATATACATGGATCTGATACCTTCTGCGAAAGATTGCTTGCTGCATTTGAGCGTGAAAAGCCGGAAAAGCTTATTCTTCTCGGAGATCTTTTATATCACGGCCCGAGAAATGACCTGCCGTGCGGTTACGCTCCGAAGAAGGTGATCGAACGATTGAACGCATATGCCAAATCGTTGCTTTGCGTCAGAGGAAACTGTGACACAGAGGTTGACCAAATGGTGCTCTCATTTCCGATTCTTTCTGACTATGCTGTCGTCTATACAGACGGTATTACGATGTACTTGACACACGGGCATGTCTATTCTGAAGATAAGCCGCCGATCCTGCAGCAGGGGGATTTCCTGATTTGCGGACATACACATGTTCCCGCTTGCAATGTTCATGAAAGCTTTGTGTATCTGAACCCGGGTTCTGTTTCGATACCAAAGGAGAACAGTCATCACGGATATATGGTATATGAGGATCGCCAATTTATTTGGAAGGATCTTGACGGCAACCATATGCGTGCATTTTCTGTCTGAAATAGTCAATAAACAAAGTATAGGAGGTATGACGCATGAATGTCATGAATATGCTTGGCATTGACACAAATATGGCTGCGGGAATATGGTTGTTTCTATGCTCCGTGTTTTGTTTCGTTTTTCCTTACGTTTATTGGAAAAGAAACGAAGCATGGAAACGTGATAAAGGGGAAAAAACCGGATTCTTTCAGATATGGCGTCCCCTTGCACTGATGAGCTCGATCTTGTTTCTGCTGCTTGGTTTGCTGTTCTTTTTCCTTGAGGATATTCTCGATTTTTTACGTCCCGTATGATTTTGTGATAGAATAATATGAATTAATTTTTAACATTTGACAGAAAGCATTGCAGAAAAAGCAAAAATGCGATATAATAATTAAGATATAAAAAACAAATGGAGGAATCATTATGTTAGTATCAGCTAAGGAAATGCTCAAAAAAGCAAAAGAAGGTCACTATGCTGTCGGTCAGTTCAACATTAACAATCTTGAATGGACCAAAGCGATTCTCCTTACCGCACAGGAACTCAACAGCCCCGTTATTCTCGGTGTATCTGAGGGAGCAGGAAAGTATATGTGCGGATACAAGACGATCGTCGGCATGGTCAACGGCATGATCGAGGGTCTTGGCATTACTGTGCCGGTTGCTCTCCATCTTGACCACGGCTCCTATGAGGGCGCAATGAAGTGTATTGAGGCAGGCTTCTCCTCTGTTATGTTCGACGGTTCTCATTATCCGATCGAAGAAAACATTGCAAAGACAACGGAGCTTGTCAAGTTGACAAATGAGCTCGGTATCTCTTTGGAGGCAGAGGTCGGTGCAATCGGCGGCGAGGAAGACGGTGTTATCGGCAGCGGTGAGTGTGCGGATCCCGATGAATGCAAGATGATCGCTGATCTCGGTGTTACTATGCTTGCTGCAGGTATCGGTAATATCCACGGTAAATATCCTGCAAATTGGCCCGGCTTGTCCTTTGAGACACTTGAGGCGATTTCCGATAAGGTTGGCGCAATGCCTCTCGTTCTCCATGGCGGTACAGGTATCCCCGCAGAGATGATCAAGAAGGCAATCGGTCTCGGTGTTTCCAAGATCAATGTTAATACAGAGTGCCAGCTCGCATTTGCTGAAGCAACTCGCAAGTACGTTGAGGCAGGCAAGGATCTCGAAGGTAAGGGCTTCGATCCCAGAAAGCTTCTCGCGCCCGGTGTGGAAGCAATTAAAGCAACTGTAAAAGAGAAGATGGAGTTGTTTGGCTCTGTCGGTATGGCTTGATGAATCTTTAGAGGTTGACGTGAAAACGTCAACCTCATTTTTTTGAGAAAAACAAAAAAATAGGATAAAATTCAAAAAAAACTATTGACAATAGGTGCATATTGTGCTATAATAAATACGTTCGAGAGAACAAAACAAAGATTGGGATATTGTGTAACGGTAGCACAGCAGACTCTGACTCTGTATGT
>JAFQMO010000034.1 GCA_017414385.1 Clostridia bacterium | reverse complement strand
GTAATAATCCTTTTGTATTTAGTATGCGAACGCTCTTTGGTGAAATCAACGAAGTTTTTTTCAGCAACAAATATCAAAAAAGGGATTAAGAAACACTGCCATGCACAAAAGTGTACGTGGCAGTGTCGGTCGATGAAGAATTTTCGGGATGCTTATGCGGTGACTGTAAGATCCTTTGCACGCTTCTTCTGGATATATTGCCATGCAAATACCACAAGGATCAAGGAAACACCGACGATATCTGTGATGGGGCTGGGATCGATCAAAAGAATACCGCCGACAAGTGACATGATACGCTGGACCGGATTCATGCTTGTGAAAACGTATCCCTCCAAAGCGGCAGAAACACCGAATATACCGATCAAGGATGTGACAACGATCAGAACGACCTGGAGGGGATTTTCGATACCGATGAAAAGCATGACAGGACTCAGAGCGAATGCATACGGCACGATAAATGCTGCGATTGCAAGCTTGGTTGATTCGAATGCGGTCTTGATGGGATTGGATTGTGCAATTGCCGCACCTGCGTAAGAGGCGAGCGCTACAGGAGGAGTCAGATCCGCAACGATACCGAAATAGAAAACGAAGAAGTGTGCTGCGATGGCGGGAACACCCATACGGACCAGGATCGGTGCGCAGGTTGCTGCCATGATACAGTAATTTGCAGTTGTGGGAACGCCCATGCCGAGAACGATACAGCAAAGCATGGTCAAAAAGAGCGCGATAATCACATGATTGCCGGCGAGTGCAACGATACCGTTGATGAGGATATTTGCAAGACCTGTCATGGTGATGGTGCCTGCAATAATACCTGCGATACCGCAGGCAGCCGCGACGGAAATCGTACCCTGTGCACCTGCTGCAAGTGCTTCGATGAAGCGCTTGGGGGTAATACGGTTGCCCTTGTTGAACAGACTGACAACGATTGCCGCAATGATCGCAATGGCTGCGGATGTCTGAATTGTACGTGTGCTTGTACCGACCAGATAGATCAGTAATCCAAGCGGAATGAGGAGATATACCTTTTTGATCAGCGGCTTCCAATCCGGAATTTCCGATTTGGTAAGTCCTCTGAGGCCGTGCTTCTTTGCTTCCAGGTGAACAGCGATAAAGACACCCGCAAAATAGAGGACCGCGGGAAGGATCGCTTTGACGATGATCGTGCTGTAGTTGATGGCGAGGTTTTCAGCCATCAGGAACGCAGCGGCACCCATGATCGGAGGCATGATCTGACCTCCGGTCGATGCGGCAGCTTCCGCTGCGGCAGCAAATTCGGGCTTATAGCCGGTCTTCTTCATAAGCGGGATCGTAATGGAGCCGCTTCCTACCGTGTTGGCAACGGAGGAGCCGGATACCATACCCTCCAGCGCGCTTGCGACAACGGCTACCTTTGCAGGACCTCCTGAGAATCCGCCGACGATAACATTGGCTGCCTGAATAAAGAAATCCGCAATACCTGTGCGCTCAAGAAACGCACCGAAGATAATGAAAACGACGATGAATTTGGAGCAGGCATTGATCGGGGTGGAGAGAATACCTTCCTTAGAATAGAAGAGTGTACGGATCAGCGTGTTCAGACGTCCGCTGAAGGCGGGGTTGGACAAGCCGAAGAACAATGCGTATATGACGAAGCACGCTGCGACGATCAGAATGGGCAGACCGACGCTGCGACGGCAGACCTCAGCAAGTGCAAGGATGCCGATGATACCGATAACGATCTGGAAAATTTCCAGCTTTGCACCTTGCTTGATGATGGCTTCCGCTGAAAACGTGAAATATAAAAACGCACCTGACCCTGCGATCATCAGCAAAATATCGTACCAAGGCATACGGTTAACGCGCTGGACACCTTTTCTTGCGGGGAAGATGAGATAACCCATCAAAACGATCAACGCAACGAAGGATGTCAGACGGATCTCCTCAAGCCATGTTGCGAACAACGTGACGTAAATACAGAAGAGAGAGAATGCTGCGAGAATCGCGGTAACGATCCATTTCGGGACACCTTCCCAAATACGGGTGTTGGATTCACGGTCATATTTCTTCATGACCTCATCCACCTTGGCGGCCATGTCCTCCTCGGTCATTTCATGAGCTTCATTTTCGGGTGATGTCACACCGGCTGTTTTGACATCATTGATTTCCTTTTTTGACATACAGATACCTTATGCTTTTGGATGCAAACTTTTCCTTTCATTATGTACACGAAGCGATCGGATGACGACCGTTTTCGTGCTTCGATAAAAAAGTATCCGCTGCCGGGAATTGCCGGCAGCGGAACATGATCAAATGTTTACTGTGCGGGCCGCAATTTATTCGGAATCAACCGTAACGCCCTTTTCTGCATAGTAACGAGCTGCACCTGCATGGAAGGGAGCAGTCATACCGCTTGTTGCATTTTCGATGCTGAGCTCAGCACCCTTTGCGTGGTCAACCTTAATGGATTCGATGTTATCGAAGATCGCCTTTGTGATCTCATATACGGTATCGTCATCAAGATCTGCAGATACGATCAATGTTGCCTTAACGGTGATCGTGGTAACATCCTCGGTCTGACCCTCGTAGGTTTCAGCAGGGATGACATATTCTGTGTAGTAGGGGCAGCTTGCCATGATGGTGGAAGCAATCTCACCGTCGATCGGAACGAGGTATGCATCGGAGGTGGTCATGAGCTCAGCAACTGCGGGCGTCGGTGCACCTGCAACGATGAAGGCTGCATCGATCTTGCCATCCTTAAGGCTTTCAACGCTGTCGTTAAAGCTCTGGTACTGAGGATTGATATCCTCCTCTGTCAGACCTGCTGCGGAGAGAACGTCGATTGCATTGAAGTAAACGCCGGAGTTGGGAGCACCGATGGAAACGGATTTTCCTGCAAGATCAGCAACGCTGGTGATGCTTTCGTCCATGGTGATCAGCTGAACAGCTTCTGCATACAGACCGCCGATTACGCGGAAGGAATCGATCTTTCCATCGGAAGAGAATGTATTTGTACCGTTCCAAGCATATGCCATAACGTCGGACTGCACAGTACCGAGCTGATAGTCACCCGCTGCGATACCCTGAATATTCGCCTTGGAGCCGTCAGTGGAAACCGCGACACAACCTGCATCGGTATTCTTTTCGACATACTGACCGAGGATCGCACCGAACTGATAATATGTACCGCCGGTACCGCCGGTACCCATCGTCAGTTTTGTGCCGCCGCAGGAAACGAGTCCGAGAACGAGCACAAGTGCAAGGAGTGCTGCTGCCAAAATCTTCTTGTTCATGTGAAACCTCCAAAAAAACAGAATAAATCCGTGGGGATTTTTTTGATTGACATTATTATACATGATTTCTTTCGATAATGCAAGTTCTTTTTGAAAGAAAATCCAAAAAATTCAAAAATTTGAAAAAAATCGGACAATATATTGTGATTTTTTTGCAAATTTGCATTTTTTGCAAAAAAGAAATGCAGAAATTGATTTTGAATTTGCAAAAAATGTATGATATTTCATTTTTTGTGTATGTGGTAGAAACAAAAGAGTCCCATGCACAGAGATGTGCAGAAGACTCTTTTTTCCTTTTATGTTTTATGTATAGGGATCGATATAATGATGCTTGATTTTCACGGAACCGCTGGAATCAATGGTCAGTGTTGTTCCGCCGTTTGATTTGGGATCCCAGCTCCAGCCGCAGCCTGTTTTCAGCGCGTAGGCAAGAACGACACCGCGATAAGGAATGACGAAATTATTGAAATGATCGTGTCCGACAAGAATCGTTTTTGTATGTGCTTTTTTAAGAATTCTTTCAAATTGTTTATCATCATAATCACAGGCGCTGATCGGCTCATGAAGGACACCGAAGGCGGATTCGTACCCCTCATTCCAACAGTCGGTCTGCAGACCGTCTCCGGCAGGAATACTGCCAGGGTCGATATCTTTCTTGAAAGCCGCGGCAGCAGCCTCGCGGTAATTGTACAGAGGTATATGCATGATGATAGAGGATTCTTTGACACTTGCCATTTTTGCATCGTCAACCGCTTTCTCATACCAGTCCATTTGTTCCGGCCAAAGATCATCGGAGCAGCCCCGTTCATATTCGCCGTCCTCCATGATCACACATTTGTTTTTGTGTGTATCCATCATGAAAATATCATGGATCGGTTTTCCGTTTTCTTCGATACGAACGATATAGTTTCCGATACCGAGAGCAGGATCTCCGTACTCGAAGATACAGTTTGCTCTCTTGGAGACGATTTCGGCTGCCGCCATACCGGGAACCAGTGTCATGAAACCCTGATCATGGTTGCCCAGGACCGGTGCCCAGGGACGTCCGAATGAATCCAAAAAATCGGAGACATTTTCGTAGGATTTGTTGCATCCGGACCATGCAACGTCACCGCTGACCGTAATGAGATCCGGTGTTGTTTTTTCCACCAGCTTTGTTACGGTTTTTATCAAGATATGCCGCGCTTCCGCAGATTCGTCCCATGCAATGTCGAACATTTGGATATCGGAGAGATTCAAAACAACAAACGGGCGATCTTGGCGTTTGTTCAGAATTTTCATAAATCAAGCTCACCGTCATGCAAGTGAAGCCGGATCGACATAACAATGCTTTACTGTCACAGTGCCGTCCGATTCCACGGTTAAGACGGTGCCGCCGTTTGATTGGGGATTCCAGCTGCATCCGCATCCTGTTTTCAGTGCGTATGCAAGAATGACTCCGCGGTACGGAATGACGGCACTGTTCTCATGATCGTGACCGACGAGGACAACCTTTGTATGATCCTTTTTGAGGATACGTTCAAACTGTCCGTCATCCTCATCCGGTGCGCAAATCTTCTCGTGGAGCACACCGAAGGAGGATTCGTACCCCTCATTCCAACAGCCTGTTTGCATACCGTCACCGGCGGGAACAGAACAGGGATCAACATCTGCCTTGAATGCGGCGGCTGCCGCTTCAATGTAGTTATAAAGCGGTATATGCATGATGATCGAGGATGATTTGACACCTGCCGCCTTGGCCTCATCGATCCGTTCTTCATACCAATCCATCTGACACGGCCAGAGATCGTCATAACCCAACCTGTCATAGGCATCATACTCAGGCATATAGACGTGCTTGTTTTTGTGGGTATCCATCAAAATAATGTCGTGAAGCGGCTGACCGTCTTCTTCGATACGAAGTACATAGTTGCCGACACCGAGCGCGGGGTCACCTGCTTCAAATACACAGTGCGGTCGTTTGGAAACAATTTCTGCAACGGTCTGTGCGATGGATGGATCCTCGATGCGCTGATCGTGATTTCCGAGAACCGGTGCCCACGGAATACCGAACGAATCCAAAAAATCCGAGATTTTGTTATAGGCTTCATTTTCTGCTGCCCACGCAAGGTCACCGCTGACGGTGATCAGATCGGGCTTGCTCTCCTCAACCAAACGCTTGACGGTTTCGGTGAGCGGGCGCGTGTACGAAGGATCCAGCCATTCACGATTGCTCAGCTGAGGATCTGTGAGATTCAGAATGACAAACGGCTGCCCTTTCTGTTTATTGATGATTTTCATAAAAATTCTCCTTTGCATTGTTTTGGATCACACGTCTGCCTTAACGTAGTGATGTTTGACTTGAATGGAGCCATTGGAATTGATGGTGATGGTAGTACCGCCGTTGAGCGTGGGATCCCAATATGCAGCGCATCCCGTTTTCAGTGCGAATGCAACCGTAACACCACGATAACGGATAATGGTATTGTTCAAGTGATCATGGCCTGCCAGAAGCAGCTTTGTATTGTTTTTCTCGACGATTGTGTCAAAGATACCGCATTCGTCCTCTGGGCCGTCGATGTCCTCGTGAACGACACCGATGGACTCGGCATATTCGGGCTTCCAGCAATCCTTTTGAAGTGCTTCATCGGTGGAAACGCTCATAGGATCGACACCTTCGGCGAGTGCCTTATAGAAGGAATCACGGTGGATCTTGAAGGGCACATGCATGAGGATGGAGGAGGATTTGCCGCCTTCCGCGATCCACGCATCCACAGCATCGGAATACCATTTGCTTTGCAGAGGGGACATATCGTTCATGCAGAGCATGGGGGTTCCGTCGGCGTTTATTACCAGCTGTCCATGCGCATCGATGATCGGTCTGTAATACTGAGAGTCTGTCATGAACAGCGCATGGATCGGTTTGCCGTTTTCCTCGATACGGATGATATAATTGCCGATACCAATCTCGGGAGCTCCGCTTTCAAACAAGCAATTCTTGCTGTTTTTCCAGATACGAAGCAGATCTTCGGTTTCTTTGGCAAAATGTACACCGCTTTCTGTTTGCAAATATTCCTGGTTGTCACTGTGATCGTGATTACCAAAGATCGGCGCCCAAGGTATATCAAAGCTATCCAGAAAATCAGTGAAACGCTGATAGGAACGGATCTTTGTGGTCCATGCGAAGTCACCGGTGATGGTAATCAGATCAGGTTTTGTACGATTGACAAGCTCTGTGACGGTGTGAAAAAGAATACGCTGTTCAATATTTGTATCGTCCAAGGCTTCGTTGTCAAAATGCGTATCGGTAAGGTTCAGGATGACGAACGGACGGCAGGATTTTTTTGGTAATACCTTCATAAAACAAATCCTTTCGATGGATTGAGAGATATCAGGTGGGATGATTGAGGGACACCGCTTTGTGAATTTCAGACTGAATTTCTGAGATTACTTGCTTGCAGCCCGTTATTTCTTCATTACACTCGATGCGTCAACATAGTGATGCTTTAAGGTCAGGGTACCGTTTCCGTCGATGGTAAGAACCGTACCGCCGCTCAAGTCGGGCTCCCAGTCGCAGCCGCGTCCCGTCTTGAGAGAGTATGCGTGCGTAATGCCGCGGTAACGGGTGATCAGATTGTTGTGATGCTGGTGACCGACAAGGATGGTCTTTGTGTTGCCTTTTTCAAGGAGCAATTCCAGGAAACCGTCATCCTCATCCGGTGTACCGATACCCTCGTGACAAACGCCGACGGAATCCTCGTATCCCGGATTCCAGCAATCCTGTAATTTCTCATCTGAAGGTACGGATCGCATATCCGTGCCTTCCTTGACAGCGGCCTTTACCGCATCGTTGTAGCTGTATGTGGGAATGTGCATGATCAGGGTGGATTCCTTTCCTCCCTCTGCCTTGAACTGGTCGACGGTTTGTGCGTACCATTCCAGCTGGCAAGGATAGATTCCTTGATGCTCAGACCGGGGGGTGCCGTCCTTTTCGATCCAATCCCATGTCTCATGCGTATCCATCATATAAATGGCGTGAAGCGGTTTTCCGTTTTCTTCAATGCGAAGGATATAGTTTCCGATACCGAGCGCACGTTCTCCTTCTTCAAAAAGACAGTATTTACTTGCCTTCAGAAGCGCGACAAGCGCAACCGTCTCGTCCATGTTGCCGAAGCTGTGATCGTGGTTTCCGAAAACGGGTGCCCACGGGATCTCGAAGGAATCCATAAGATCAATGAACTTACGATAGGAAACGAACTCGCCGTGGCAGGCAAGGTCACCGCTGACGGTGATCAGATCGGGCTTGACTGTGTTGATCAGCTCAGTAACGGTATGGATCAGGATCGGTGCATGCGCATAGGTATCCTCCCATTCCACATCATCCAGTTGTGGGTCGGTGAGATTGAGAATCACAAAATCCTTTTCTGCTTTTTTCTGTAATACTTTCATGGAAAAGACTCCTTTCTGTCGTTTGCATGGAAATGTCTGCTTTTATGATTTCGGATGCAGACAATGGTCCTATATGCGCGGCACAATATAATGATGTTTGACTGTAATGGAACCGTCGGAGGCAACAGAAAGAACGGTACCGCCGTTGAGTCTGGGATCCCAATAACAGCCACATCCTGCTTTCAGGCTATATCCGAGGAGGACACCGCGATAAGGAATGATGTAATTGTTGGTATGATCGTGACCTGCAAGGACCACCCTTGTATTGCACTTTTCTGTAATGAGATTCAGCATACCGTTATCTGTTTTGGCCGAACCGCAAAAGCTCGACTCATAACATACGCCAACGGAATCCTCGTATCCCTCATTCCAGCAGTCGGTCTGCATTCCGTCTCCGGCCGAAACCTCTATGCGGTTGATCCCCGGCTTCAGTGCTGCATGAAACGCTTCATTATAGTTATAGAGAGGGATATGCATAACGATAGAGGAGGACTTTCCACCCTCCGATTTCCATGCATCAACAGAATCTGCATACCATCGCATTTGATCAAAGGTAAGATCAGC
>JAFQMO010000033.1 GCA_017414385.1 Clostridia bacterium | reverse complement strand
TTCCTTGCCTTGAATCTTTTTGAGAGATTTGAAAAACCTGACACCTGATGCAGAATCATAATAGTTCAAAGACTCGTTAGATTTATCTTCGCCCTTTGCCTTGATCTCATAATGATTTTGAACCTTTACGATTTCAAAGACACCCTCGTTGGCAGTAAAGCACGGAAATTTATCAGCCTTTTCATCGTTCGTTTTAATGTGACAACAAATCAAATTGTGATCTGCTGTTGCGCCACCTTTGCTCTGCGGAAGGATATGATCTACATTCCATCCAAATTCGCTATTGCGGTCATTGTAAGCACCTTTGGCTATGGTCCTTCCGGCGAAATCAACCGCCTTCGTATCTTTGCCAAAAGACTTGCTCCAGAGCCGCATAGCGGTTTCTCTATTTAAGTCCATAAATTGTTGTTTGCTCTTTCCCATAATGTTTGCGGAAAGATAGCTTTTGCCTCCTAAGATGAAGTCAATTCAACAAAAGCATGTAACCGACCATAGGGCGACCTATCGCTATAAGCCTCAAAGGGCAATCCTCATAATAGCATTCCAGAAGATTATCCGGTTAGTTTTCAGAAATTCTGAAAAGGAGCAGTTTTATTGAATTGCATATTTATTATATCACAATTTTTTCGTTTTTTCAACCCGGTATAGCTATCCATTCCGTTCTTTTTTGTGAAGTCTTTTCTTTGTCTACTGCGGGGCAATCATTGACCAACAAACGAGCCAATATATATTAGCACAACATATCATAGGCAGAAGAATCACAAGCAACCGCATTGTCGCATTATGGACGTGATAAGCTACTCTTATATTCTACAAGCTCCTCACTGAACTCAAACAGTCTTCTTGCAAGCTCCATATCTTTTGAGCGAGACGATGATCTTGCGATCCTGCATTTATAAAAGTATTCGCCGGTAATACGCCCAACATCGTTATCGGAGGCGAGAAAGATTGCAGTACGAGCCCCCTGCTCAGGTGTTTGAAAGAACGGCTTCAGCATGCCCGTAACCGTCTTGCCAAAACCGGTATCTCTGCTGATCCCGATATTTGTAGCAACCGCACCCGGATGACAGCAATTGACTGCTATTCCCCTTTTCTTCATCCGTATCGCAAGCTCTCTTGTAAACAAAACGTTTGCAAGCTTGCTTTGCGAATACGCCTTAATTACGTTAAAGCCCTTTGTCAGATTGATGTCCCCAAAGTGAATCTTCCCCGTTTTGTGCGCTCCCGAAGACACGTTCACAATACGTCCGCCGCACGGAATGAGATCCGCAAGCTTTAACGTCAGCAGAAAATGTCCAAGATGGTTGACGCCGAACTGCCTCTCAAAGCCATCCTTTGTAATTTGACGGTCAAGAGAGATAAAGCCTGCGTTGTTGACAAGGATATCGAGCCTCTCGTATTTTGCTCTGAACATATCTGCAAAGGTATTTACCGAAGAAAGATCTCCAAGGTCGCACAGCATAAGATCAAGCTTGCGTTCCGCTTTTTCCATGAGCTGATTCAACGCTTCTTTTCCTCGTTTTTCGTTTCTGCAAAGCATGATAACAACCGCCCCCATATCTGCAAGTGCGGCTGAGGTTGCCATTCCCATGCCGGAATTTGCGCCTGTAACGATTGCTGTTTTTCCATTCAGCATGCGCATCAACCCGTTCCTTTCGATCTTATTTTGTAACAAGGGGAGCGGTTCAAAAAATGACCGTTTCCGATTCTTTTGCAAAGGACTACCTCGTATAAGGAGTCTTGATTTTTTTCATCATCCGAGCAAGATACACAGCATACGTTCCCGTGATCACCGAAAGCAAAACGCACGTCAGTATCTGCTTCTCATAGGTCACATTCGTCTCATTGGAAAACACACTGATCGCATTGAACAATCCGTGTACCGCAATACAACCGATGAGGCTGTCCGTATTCAGATAGATCATCACGAACATAAACCCTGCAGAGGTGGCATATACCACCTGAAGCAGATTCGGCAGCAGCTCCGCGCCCGAACCGTTCACAAGATTGATGATGTGTCCGATACCAAAGGTAATGGAGGAAACGATCACCGCAGCTTTGAGATGATCTCCCCGCATCGCGTTAAAAAGCAGCCCGCGGAAAATGACCTCCTCTAAGAACCCGACACAGAACATCGAGAGTATGTACAGCACTGTTTCAGCCACACCGTAGTTGACAGTCACACCATACCAAAGATTTGCCGTCAGCATAAGAAGAACGGGTAAATAATACAGCATCGCTCGCGCCGAGGCTGTGGACCGGCACAATCCGTATGATGCAAAAAGATCGTTCTTTTTCAAAAACACAAGCAGTACAGCAGAAAGTATAAGTCCCACAGCAAGCGTGACCGATTTTTCCGTTCCCACCATTGCAGAAAGCGAATCACCTGCAGACATCAACACGCAGTAGGCAACGATCCACACAACAGCGAAGCTGATTTGACTTTTATCATACAGTTTTTTCATCATATGCACCTCAACGGTTTGGTTTGATTTTTCCACAGTTTCAGCATCTCCCCATCTTCCCGTCCGACACAGACAGCCTGAGATGGAAGCGAGCGGTCAAAAAGTCATTCGAATTCTCCGACGAACAGCAAATGGTTCGACATTCCCAACAGCTCCGGCTTCTCGCAGATATAGAAATGATACCGCAGATACTGTGCGTAATCCTCGTCGCTCATTTCATTGATCCTCTCCGCCAAAAGTTCACTTGCACCATCGGAAGCGACCTCATGTATGATGTCGATACCGCTATCAGTCAAGATCCCCCTCGCAGCATCGACTGTGTGAAATACAAACGGAAAATCGTTCAAACGGAATGTTTCCTTGTCATAATCGCCATTGGAAAAATAGTTTATATCATACCCAAATTCAGTGAGAAAAACAAAATCATTGGAGATGAAAGCAAAAAACAGCTTGCCGCCGTCCTTGCAGACACGTTTTGCCTCGCTGATACATTTTTGTTTGTCCACATCGCTCTTCAAATGATACAGCGGACCGAGCAAAAGCACAATATCAAATGAGTTGTCTGCATAACGGGAAAGGTCCAGGGCATTCCCTTGAATAAGATCAATCTTATCGCCGCAAGCAAGCTTCTTTTGGAAAGCAGCAATATTGGCATCCGCAAGCTCAAGTGCAGACACTTCATAACCCTTGCGGGCAAAGTAAAAGCTGTATTCCCCCGCCCCCGCACCGATATCGAGTATCTTGTCGCCATCCTTCAAATATCGTTCTATGTAGCGAACAGTAGTCAGAAATTCGACCCGTGCTGCTTTGGAATGATTGAGTCTGCTGTCTTCGTTAAATATATCGTATGTTCTGTTGACACGTTCGCTTTCATTTGTAATTGTAATCAACTGTTCGAGGTTCATCGTTATTGCTCCTTATTCACAAGTCGTATAGATGGATCTGATAACAAAGACGGTCATGTCAAAGAATAATTCTCATTTACCGGAAAAAGCTGTTCAACTGCTATATCAGCACAGTCTTTTTTCAGCACAATCTTTTTTATATTATACCACAAAGAGGTTCTTATTTCAACAGAATTCCTTAAATCCAACCGCAATAAAACTGCGGATAAAAGGGGAATCTGCGTTTTTATCCGATATTTGACAACAGAACAATCTTGCTGTATAATATATGCCAAAAGCATACATTGATTTTTCCTGTTAAAATCATCTGCAGCTGTTTCACACAAAGTAAGATCGTCGGTTTTTCCATCTTGACACAAAAGACATATTATGGTATGATTGTATTGGCAAAGTCATACTTATCCGAAGCAGTCTGCGGGGAAATCGACGAAAACAGCATTGTACCGCATAATTATGGAAGCTCCGTCCTCCATCATCTGCATCCTTTTCGGTAAGGACACAATTCCAAATTTATTCAAAGGGAGGATAACATGACATGAATCCAAACACCCAAAACAGTCCCCTGATGAACCATCTCATAGAGAAGGCGAAAACTGTCGGCGGGACCTTCTACAAAATCACTCTGATCGAAAAAGGCATCTCCGAGACCGCTATCATCACTCCTGCAAACGGTGCGCAAAACAGTTATTCGATTGCCAAAGCATTCACCGTAACCGCGATCGGAATGCTGCACGACCAAGGCTTGCTTGATGTAAATGAAAGGGTTTGCGATATTTTCCGCGATGAGCTCCCCTCCGATATGGATCCCGCATGGGAGGAAATGACCGTTCATCATCTGTTAAAGCATCGAGCCGGCTTCAATTGGACTTATTTGGATATCGACAACGAGGATCCTGTTCCGATCGCCGGTGACGATTATCTCGGTTATCTGTTCCGTACCAAGCTTGAATATGTTCCCGGCACGGAGGAACGATACAGCGATGCCGCGTTTTATATGCTTTCGAGAGTTTTCTCCAAAAAGACCGGTGAAAAGATGGACGACTATTTGCTGAAGCATCTTTTTTATCCGCTGGAGTTCCGCGAAATGGCATGGAGCAAATGCCCGATGGGGTATCCAATGGGAGCGACAGGACTGTACGTTTATACGGAAGATCTTGCCAAGCTCGGCGAATTGTATGTAAACCATGGCTGCTATCATGGAAAACAGCTCATTTCGAAGGAATGGGTCGACACCGTTCTGCGTGAGGAATATGAATTCGAGCACACCCCGGGCGGCGGACATTGCAAAGGCGGCGCGTATGGACAGATCCTCATTTTTTACCCCGAAAAGAACAGAGTTGTTGCATATCATTCCTACGAGGGCGGCGATCTGCTCGCCGACTTCGGTTCTGTGGAGTAATATACTCCCGTTTATCCGAAAAACAGATAAACGGTTGTCCTCTCATATAAGGACTATCGCCAAAGCATCCATACAAAAAGACGTTTTCATTTTCTGAAAACGTCTTTTTTCTGTTCATTTCAGGTTCCTGCTCTTCTCCGACGGATCTTGCGGACGATCGCACGTACCACAAGGACAATCACCAAAAGAAGAACGGCGATTACAGCGAGAAGGATGTATGTAAACTTATTCGCGTTTCGCAGAAGATCGGTGGGATTCATGCTGGAATAAACCACCTTTCGTCCGTCTGTCTGCGCGTATTTATCATCCATATTGCCGCCCATTTCCTTGAGATAAGAAGCAATGGCGTACCACTCCTTGACGGGAACACCGTTCTCGTCCCTGACCACATAATTGACAAGATCCTCAACCGCAATGGGATTGCCGTTCTCATCACGCGGTGTGATCGTGAGCAGTCCCATGGAGGTAGACTCGACAGCACCAAGCATCTGTCCGCAGTACATACCTGTTACGATCCGATACATACGGTCAGGATCGATCTTCTCAAGAGAACCGTCATTTCTGCGAAGCATCGCACGGTCGACCTTATTAAAGATCATACGGTTCGTATTGAAGGAATATTCCACACCGGAGAAAAACAGCTGTGCAGAGCGCATCAGAGGCTGAACGGAGGCATCCACCTCAAGGGCATTCATCAGATCCCTACCCGTGATATAGACCGCGATCAGCTCACCCTCCGTACCTACACCGAGTGAAGCCGCATTGAATACATCCGAGGTTGTGATATCACCAACGGGCAGGCTTTCACGAACAACACCTGCTGCTGTCAGTGCTACATCGATTTCAACACCGAGTGCTTTTTCAACTGCTGTTTTATAAGCATCGGAAAAAATGTTAGCAAGCGTTGATTCATGCTGGGTTGCATATACCTCCTTGACGCTGTCAAAACGGTATGTATTGTGGACAAGCACCTCATCAAATCCAACACCGTACTGCGAAAGGTAATCCGTCTCAACATTCTGCTTGAAGCTTTCCACCAGAGCGGCGACCTGCGCATCCTCTGCAACGTTCTCATCGATCGGGATCAGCTCGTATTCCGACAGACTCACGTCACCGCCGTCATCACGGCTGAAGCGGACAACACCGAGATACTTTCCGTATTCTCCCGCTGAAACAATGTAGGTACCGTTGACCTCAATTGCTTGCTTGAGCGTTGTATGTGTATGTCCCGAAACGATCAGATCGATCCCGTTTACAGCCTCCGCCAACGCATAGTCCTCGCCCTTTCCGTTATCGGTACCGCTATGAGAAAGGCAGATAACAACAGGGTGTACACCGTACGTCTGCTCACATTCGGCAACAGCTGCATCAAGTGTCTGCTGCGCAATAGCTGCTGCATCTTCAAGCACCATACCGGAGTTCGGTGCACACGCATCGGAATCGACACCGAAGATTCCGAACACAACGAAATAAACACCGCCGCGTTCGATCAAAACATAGTCCTTCACGCCGTAATTCTCAAGTGCTTCCCACACATCGGTGCTCTGTCCCTCCTGATTCTTTGGCGGGAGATAGTTTGCATCAACGATTGCAGGAGTGTATTCTCCGGATGCTTTCGCGGCATTCAGCATCGCGATCAGTCCCTTTGGAAGATAGTCAAATTCATGGTTGCCAAACGTGGTCACATCATAACCCATGGCACCCATCATACGGAGCTCAATCGCCGACGTCGTATAGGCGGTCTGGAAAAGAGATCCCATCGAAAAATCACCGCCATCGACCAGGATCGCATCGGGATCCTTCGCTTTTTGTTCGTTGATCACCGTCATCAAACGAGCATAACCGCCAAATGTACCGCCCTCTTCCTTGGCAGAGGGAAGAAGGTGGGAATGCAGATCATGCGTAAACAAAACGGTTACATCATCTGTACTCTCCGCATATACGGGCATCGCACAGAAAACACCGAGAAGCGTAATAATGGCAACAAATGCAGCGAGGCTGCGGAAAAGATTGTATTTCATAAACGTCTCTCTTTATGTAAAATTTTGGTATCCGAATTGAGTATAGCACAAATATACAAAAAATGCAATACCCCAAAAGCACTTCGACGGTTTTTTCATAAAAGCAGCTTGCTTTCACAAATTGCAAGGAAACAAAAAGCTGCAGTCAACGCTGCAGCTCTGAAAAAACATTCACCATATAAACGGAATCAATCTGTATTTTACCCGTTTTTTATAATCGCTGTACCCCAAAAGTCCCTCGGACAACACTCGCTCCTCATCTCTGATACGCACAACGATCACGGCAACATACGGCAAAAAGCATAAAAGCGACCACCACGATCCAAGCACCAGAGGAATGGCAAGAAACAACCATACCGTTACAGCATACATTGGATGTCGAACGATCCCATACAGTCCTGTATCAATGACACGCTGCCCCTTCTGTACCTCAACGGTACGGGACAGATACGCATTTTCTCTCATGACCTCCGCATAGAGGGCATATGAGAGAAACAGAACAACCGACGCTGCGATCACAACGCCGCGCGGAACGTGGGACCACCCAAAACGAAAATCGAGGCCGGCAACGATAAATCCAACAAAAAACAACAGTCCCGACACCGCAACAACGCCCTTTTGTGTATGTTCCCTCTCCTTTACATTGAGTCGCTTTTCCAACAGCTCCGGCGATTTGAGAAAAAGGAACACGCCGAGCAAAAGCATCGGAAGGAACAGAAGACCGATAAACAGTATACCGTTTCCAAAGGATAACGTACCGGCGGGAAGAAAGATCAGCCCTCCTACAAGAAGAAGTCCGATCACGTATTTTATCAAAGCACGGATCAAAAGGCTCATAACGTCCTCCTAAACAGTATTTTCACACGTTTATTATACATCATTCACAGACTTCTGTCAAGCAAAGGAGGGGCCGCGCCGATAAAAACCGTACACCTCGGACTTCTCAATATTACAGAGAAAGATTATGCGGACAACAATTCACAGAATACAGTATCACTCGCCAGCGAGACAATGCCGCAAAAAAAGCACCTGCTTACACAGGTGCTTTCTTGCGAAAGAGTAACCAAACGGTGTATAAGCAGGGGTAAAAGTAAGCAAAAGTATACTAGGTTAAAGATGTTTATATATCAAGGAGATTGTCGACTTAAAATACTGTTCTTGGAAATATGTTAATTCCGCAATCTCTTCCTGCGTAAAAGTCATACCATCCGGTGCAACTACCCATTTATGTTCTATATCATTCTCACGATTGATAATGGCTATTATTCTTCCGGTAAACTCAGAAACAGGCTCTGTTATACCTAAAAC
>JAFQMO010000032.1 GCA_017414385.1 Clostridia bacterium | reverse complement strand
CACAGGCAATCTCCTTTGAGGAAAGGGACGCTGCTCCGTACGATCAGGAGGCGGTACAGGCGGCACAGCAGAAAAAAGCAGGGGATACACAAAAGCCGGCGTGCAGCTGCCCGGGAATAAGAGTACAGCGGATGCGAACGGTCCCCTTTGGCGGAGGAGCTGCTCTGACTTCAGCTGCAGTCTCATCGCTTGCACAGTGGCCTTGTCAGATCAAGCTTGTTCCGGTCGATGCGCCTTACCTGGATGATGCAGACCTGCTGATCGCTGCGGATTGTGCAGCATATGCGTTTGGTGATTTCCACCATCGGTTCATGCGCGGCCGTATTACGCTGATCGGCTGTCCTAAGCTTGACGCTAGAGACTATGCGGAAAAGCTGACACAGATTTTCCGTGCACACCGTATCGGCAGTGTTACTGTTGCGAGGATGGAGGTACCGTGCTGCTCCGGTATCGAGCGTGCAGTAAAGCAGGCAGTCCAAAACAGCGGACAGAATATCCCTGTATCGGTGGTGACGATCTCGACCGACGGTAATATTTTGTGACGGAATTTACAAATAGGTATTGAAAATCGGAAAAAACTATCGTATAATAATTGCAGAAATAACATAACGGACGGGAAAGAAACGCCGTTCGCCGATTTGAAAGCAGGAGGTTGTTAAAAAAATGATCACAAATGATATCGTTTATATCGGAGTGAATGATCATAAGATTGATCTGTTTGAGGGGCAGTATACGGTGCCGAACGGGATCTCGTACAACTCTTATATGATCAAGGATGATAAGATCGCGATCATGGATACCGTCGACAATGCGTTTTTTCACGAATGGTTGGATAATATTCAGAACGCGCTTGGCGGCCGTACACCGGATTATTTGATCGTACAGCATATGGAGCCTGACCATTCTGCGAATATCGCCAATTTTGCAAAGGCATATCCCCATGTAACGATCGTTTCCTCTGCAAAGGCGTTTGCAATGATGAAGAATTTCTTCGGAGTGGAGTTTGAGGACCGTCGGATCGTTGTGGGAGAGGGTGATACGCTTTCTCTTGGCCGACATCAGCTCACCTTCGTCACGGCTCCCATGGTACATTGGCCCGAGGTCATCGTTACGTATGAGAGCACGGAGAAGATCCTGTTTTCTGCTGACGGCTTTGGAAAATTCGGTGCGACGGATGTCAATGAGCCCTGGGCGGATGAGGCGAGACGGTACTACATCGGTATCGTCGGTAAATACGGAAAGCAGGTACAGAATCTGTTGAAAAAGGCTGCAGGTCTGGATATTCGCATGATCTGTCCGCTGCACGGTCCTGTGCTCAAGGAGAATCTCGGTTACTATTTGAATCTGTACCATACATGGTCCTCCTATCAGCCGGAGGAGGAGGGAATTGTAATTGCCTATACCTCCGTTTACGGTAACACCAAAAAGGCGGTACTCCAGCTTGCAGAACGGCTCAGAACAAGTGCTTGTCCGAAGGTGGTCATCCATGATCTTGCCCGCTGCGATATGGCACAGGCGGTTGCAGATGCATTCCGTTACAGTAAGCTTGTGTTGGCGACAACGACATACAATGCAGAGATCTTTCCGTTCATGCGTGAGTTTATCAATCATCTTGTGGAGCGCAATTACAGCAACCGAACGGTTGCCTTGATCGAGAACGGAAGCTGGGCGCCGCTCGCGGCAAAGGTGATGCGGGAGCTGCTCGCACCGTGCAGCAACCTTACCTTTACGGATACGACGGTCCGTATGATGTCCGCGCTGAATGACGAGAGTGTACAACAGCTGGGAGCGCTTGTCGATGAGCTGTGCCGTGAATATCTTGCACAGCAGACATCTACCGCAAATAAGAATGATCTCAGCGCACTGTTTAATATCGGTTATGGGTTGTACGTTGTAACGTGCAGCGACGGTAAAAAGGACAACGGTCTGATCATCAATACCGTTACCCAGGTAACAAATACGCCGAATCGAATTGCCGTGACCATCAATAAGGAAAATTATTCGCACCATATTATCAAGCAGACGGGCATTATGAATGTCAACTGTCTGACCGTGGATGCCCCGTTCCGTGTTTTTGAGGTTTTTGGATTCCAGAGCGGACGTAATGTTGATAAGTTTGCGGATTGTGATCCGCTGCGTTCCGATAACGGTCTTGTGTTCCTGCCTAGGCACATCAATTCGTTTATGTCTCTCAAGGTGGAGCAGTATGTGGATCTTGATACGCACGGTATGTTCATCTGTTCTGTGACGGAAGCGCGTGTACTCTCCGACAGAGAAACGATGACCTATACCTACTATCAGGACCATGTTAAGCCAAAGCCGCAGACCGACGGTAAACGAGGCTATGTCTGTAAGGTGTGCGGATATATTTATGAGGGCGAGGAGCTTCCGGCAGATTATGTTTGTCCGCTGTGTAAGCATGGCGCATCTGATTTTGAAGAAATTGTGTGATGGGGTTTTGGAAGATCCCGAATACAGGGGAGACTGTGAACTGATATGAAAGAGAATTATATGGTATGCAACTGTAAGCAGGTATCCTATAACGATATCGCAGATGCACTGGAAAGCCGACGGTATCAACAGTTGGAGGATGTATTGAAGCTGTTTCAGGAGATACAGGATGTCACACACTGCTCCACAGGCTGCGGCGGATGTCATGACAAGGTGTTGGAGATCATATCTGAGATCATGATGGGATAAGTGATCCCATAGAATAAAAATTCAAAATAAAAAAGGAGATTGTTTTATGAAAAAGTATGTATGTGATGTATGCGGATGGGAATACGATGAGGCACTTGGTGATCCCGAGCACGGTATTGAGCTCGGTACGCGCTTTGAGGACCTTCCCGATGATTTTGTCTGCCCTCTCTGCGGTGTTGACAAAGAGAATTTCAGTGAAGCAGAGTAAGATCGAGGCAGCATACGTTCAAAAAGCAAACGTCATTTCCGATAAGTGAAGTGATGCTTGTGAAAAAATCAACATCAGAGGTGAAATCATGTCAAAATATTGTGTAGTATGCGGCGCAGAGCTTTCGGACGATACCGTTTATTGTAACGAATGCGGCGCAAAAACAACAGGTACGGACGATGCGGCAGATTCTGTACGGAATACAGTAGCTGCATCGCAGAATTACGGCGCACCGGCAGAGCAAATGTATCCCGCCGTGTCGACCATTGCATTTTTTGGATTGATTTTGTTATTCAGCATTCCATTGATCGGTTTTATTGCAAGTATTGTTCTGGCGTTCGTGCCGCAAAACAAGAATTTGAAAAGCTTTGCACGTGCTGCGCTGATCTGGATGTTGATCGGTATGGTCGTCAGCGGCTTGATCTTCTGGGGCATCTTCATTTTGGCAACAGAGCATCTGGATGCCTGGGTGGAAAACAATCCAATCTTCTCCAATCCTGAATTTTGGGATATCGTTGAGGATTATGCCGATGGTTCTTTGGAGATCCCTTCCAATAAGGAGGAGCTGCAAGGTTTTCTTGAGACACTTCCTGAGGATTATGAGGATTATTTGGATTCGATTCCGGAAGATATTTATGACGAGATTCCTGTCAATTGAGCAATGCGGGTGTTGCATCTGAATGCAGCACCCCGCTTTTTTTTATGAGGCAGATCCCCCTCGAAAAGAGGATCTGCATGAATCATGGAACATCATTGGACTTATTTTATGTTTTCTGCATATCCTATGGGAGGAGACCAAGCAACGGTAAACTTGACAAATCTGTCCATTTGTGATATACTACAGTACGTATATACAATGAATCTGTATTGTTTTTTGATTTACAGAAAGGAGGCGCCGCATGACGGAGAAAGGATCCGACCGTGCAACACAACAGTCTGAGTGTCAACAGAAGCACATGACGTTTGGCGAGTTTGTTGCGTGGTACAGAAAGCGACAACGGATACGTAAGCAGAGAATGTCGGCTGAGATGTCTCGGAAAATGCGACGCCGAACGATTCTGTTGGCTGCTGTGCTTGCGGTCATTTTCTGTGCAGTGACTGTTGCTGTGATATGTTACCGGCGGCATCAACGGGATCAGGCTCCTGCTGTTCCGCTCTCTGTTTCGACCGCCGTATCGGATGCTGTTATGCATCCGTCGCATGCCGCGGAAGCGATTTCCTGTTCTGTGGTTTTGTCGATTGGCAACAATGAACCGCTTTTTCTGGATACAACTGCGCTGACAGTTGCCGATTTCATTGAAACGCTCTCCGGATACGAGATGGGATCGGACGATATTCTTGATCCGCCCGCTGAAACGATCATTGAGGACGGTATGCAGATCAACATCATTGAGGTCACCTTTGAGGACGACGTTGAGGTCATATCGATACCGTATGAAACAGAATATGTCGACTCACAAACGATCCCAAAGGGAACTACCGAGAGGATCACCTACGGCGAGGCGGGTGTTGCCTGCCGTAATCTCCGAAACCGATATGAAAACGGAATCCTTGTTTCAACAGAGGAGATCTCGACGGAAACGATTACCGAGCCTGTCAATGAAAAGCTTTACCGAGGTGTCGGCGGTATTGTCCGAGGAAAGGATGGCGTATTTGCATACTCGTACTATATTGAGGTAACGGCAACCGCATACGGTGACTATGACGAGCCGCGGCTGACCTATACGGGAACCTTGGCACAGGAGGGCGTTATCGCGGTCGATCCGCACTACATACCGCTTGGCACAAAGGTGTATGTCAAGGGCGAATACGGTGACTATTACGGGAACGGTGATTACGGTTACTGTTCTGCCGATGATATCGGCGGTGGTATCAAGGGATATCATATCGACATTTTTATGGAAACAACAAGGGAAGAGATGCTCAAATTCGGTATTCGGAAAATGCGTGTTTATATCATTGAAGAACCGGAATAATCAAAGGAGGGGATCCGCTATGCTCACAATCGGATGCCATTTGTCTGCATCCAACGGTTATCTTGCGATGGCAAAGGAGGCCGTTCGGATCGGTGCGAATACGTTTCAGTTTTTTACAAGAAATCCGCGTGGCGGTGCTGCAAAACCGATCGATACAGAGGATATTTCCGCGTTTCACGCGTTTTGTGCGGAGCACGGGATCCATGTGATCCTCGCACACGCTCCGTATACGCTGAATGCTGCTGCCGCAGATCCTCGTGTTCTGGAATTTTGCGAGAATACCATGCGTGACGATTTGAGACGCATGGAATATACTCCCGGAAATCTGTATAATTTTCATCCCGGAAGTCATGTCAAGCAGGGGGCGGAAAAGGGGATCGAGCTGATTTCGGATATGCTCAATCGAATTCTTTTGCCTGAACAGACAACAACCGTGCTTTTGGAAACGATGGCGGGAAAGGGCAGCGAGGTAGGCAGAAGCTTCGAGGAGATCCGCGCGATCATCGACCGCGTTGCACTTTCGGACAAGCTCGGTGTCTGTATGGATACCTGTCACGTCTCCGATGCGGGATATGATATCATCGGTGATCTGGACGGTGTTCTTTCGGAATTTGACCGTATCGTCGGTATCGATCGCCTGCGTGCGCTGCATATCAATGACAGCATGAATCCGCCTGCCGCTCATAAGGACCGTCATGCCAAGATCGGTGAGGGACATATCGGTACGGATGCGATTGTTCGTGTGATCAAGCACCCGCTCTTGTCACATTTGCCGTTTTACCTTGAAACACCGCAGGAGGACAATGACGGATATGCAAGGGAAATTGCAATGCTGCGCGATGCGTACGCACGTGAAATCTGAGTATTTTGATTGGAGGAAATAACGATGCCATTTATTCGTACAACAACGACCGCAAGGATTGAGAAAAACACAGCCGATCTGATTGCAAAGGCATACGGACAGGCGATCACACTTATCAAGGGCAAAACCGAAGCAGGATTGATGCTGTCCTTTGACGGAGAGCGTACGATGTATCTCGGCGGAAGCGATGAGCCGTGTGCGATGGTCGAGGTTCAGGTATATGGAAAGGGTGATCCCGCGGACTATGAGAACCTGACAGCAGAGATCACACGCATCCTTTCCGGTGCATTCGGGCTTTCACCAAGCCGTGTTTATGTACGGTATGAGGAAGTGTTCCATTGGGGATGCGGCGGACATAATTTCTGAGAAGACAGAAAACGCCGAAATGCAGAGAATGCATTTCGGCGTTTGTTTTTTTATTGGAAGGTGTCGGGAAGAAATTCATTTGGGATGGCGTTGGTGACATATTTTCTCATTTTCTCGAGGGAGGTTGCACCGTGTGCATTGCATCCGTGTGAGGAACAAAGCTCTGCTGTGAATTTCTCGAGGAAATAAATGGAGAGATTGGAGCGATTGACATCATAATATGTGACAGTGGGAATGAGAAGCGGCTTCTCGATACGTGTGCCATCGCTGTCCTTAACGATGTCGAAGGACAGCATACCTCCAACCATGAAATAATCGTTGTACTGTGTGGAAAGGAAGTTTCCGATAGAATATGTCAAAAGCGTCTTACCTCCGTTCTCACCCGTGATCCATTGCATCGGCTGCAAAACATGCGGGTGTTCGCCGATGATGACATCGACACCGCAGTCCGCAAGCAGCTGAGCATATTTCTTTTGATCTGCCGTTACCGTAAAGGAGCTGTCAGTACCCCAGTGCATATTGACGATAACGATATCTCCGAGCTTCTTTGCAGCCGCAACATGACGGCGGATGACGTCTTCATTGTAGATGGGAGTGACAAGGCCGCTTGATGCGGTGAACTTCATACCGTTGGTCGTATAGGGATCATATGTATAAGCAAGCAGAGCGATCTTGATGCCGTTTTTTTCATGAACACGGATATTCTCGTAATCGTCCTGGTTCAGATAACCGCCGATCAGGGTAACGGGCTGCTCCCTCCAGTATTCAACCGTTCCGATGAAACCCGCATCGCGCATATCACACATATGATTGTTTGCGATACAAACAATATCGAATCCTGTTTTGACGAGTGCGTCTCCTGCTTCCTGTGGACCGTTGAAATTTGGGAATCCGTAATAACCGAGCTGCTTTCCGCCAAACAGTGTTTCCTGATTGACAAAGGCAACATCTGCTCCCTTGATCACGTCCCTGACGTTGTCATAGATATAGTTGAAGTTATATTCCTCTCCGTCTGCTGCGTGACGTGCGGCGTCCTCCATGATGGCACTATGGATGATATTATCACCGACTGCAACAAAGGAGATGCGTTTTTCCTCATCTTCGGAGGGCGGTTCTTGGGTATTGGGAGTATCGGGCGGAGAAACAGGATCTGTTGCAGCACTGTATTCCTCAGGATCCCCAAGATACTCCGGCTTTCGAAGCACCTCATTCTCTTCAAACTCAACGGTCGGCGCCGGTGCGGTGACCCGGGATAGAGGATCCTCTGTTTGCATATTCCCCCGGCCGGCACACGCAGTGATCAAAAGCAGAGAGATCATGCAGATGATCAAAAATGAGAAACGGAAGGCTTGTCGTTTCACGGTAAAGTACTCCTTGCAGCTTCAATAAGAATTGGTGTTGCACATCGAAAATGCGCTTCTTTACATATTATAACACAGAAATTCGTCAAAATCAAGATATCGGTGGAAATGAAGTGCTTTTTGAAAACAGATCATTTTTGATGTTTACCTCAATAAAAATAGCATGTTTACAAGGAAAATTATCGTGCAGAGTATGAAAATATGAATTTTTATACATGGAATACTTGACGAAACAGAAAAATAATGATAAAATACTATCTATCCAGTTTAATTGTTGAGGAGGACAGTATATGTCTAAAAGTGTACAGGAAATTATGTCGTTGATCGCAGAAAAGGGTATTCGCATGGTCGACTTCAAGATGGTCGATATCAACGGTCAATACCGTCATGTTACGATCCCTGCCGAAAACTTTTCCGAGGAAACGATCAAAAACGGTATCGGCTTCGATGCCTCAAATTACGGATATGCGGTTGTTGAGAAGAGCGACATGGTCTTTATTCCCGATCCCGATACGGCGGTGATCGATCCGTTCTGTCAGATTCCCACGCTGTCTATGACGGGTAATGCAATGATCATCGATTCTCCCGAAAACAGACCGCTTCCGCAGTATCCCCGTAATATTGTCCGTGCTGCCGTTCAGCATATGAAGGACAGCGGTGTTGCGGATACGATGCTGATCCTGCCCGAATTTGAGTTCTATCTTTTTGACCATGTTGGTTGGGAGGTCAGCAGCCGCGAGATCAGCGCAAGTGTTGACGCAAAGCAGTCCTATTGGAACAGTGCAACAGAGGGGCTGGGTGTCGTTGTTCCCAAACAGAAAAACTATCACATTGCAAAGCCGTTTGATATCTCTTATGAGTGCCGCAGTGAAATGTGTATGCACATGAAGGATGCGGGTATTGATATCAATTACCATCATCCCGAGGTTGCAGCATCCGGTCAGTTTGAGATCGAACCGCAGCTTGGTGAGGTTGTGCATATGGCAGATGCAACGATGATGATTAAGTATATCATTCATAATACTGCGCTCAAGTACGGTAAGACGGCAACCTTCATGCCCAAGCCCATTTACGGCGAGGCAGGAAGCGGTATGCACGTCCATATGCTCCTGATGAAGGACGGTATGCCCGTATTTTCCGATGATAACGGTTATGCACACTTGAGCGAAACCGCGCATTATTTCATGGGTGGTCTTCTCAAGCATATTGCATCCCTCTGTGCGCTTACCAATCCGAGCACCAACTCCTTTAAGCGCTTGGTTCCCGGCTTTGAAGCGCCTGTTACCGTTGGCTATGCGACCTCAAACCGTAGTGCGGTTATCCGCATTCCTGCGTACGCAAAGACGCCGAACAAGCGTCGTTTAGAGCTTCGTAACCCCGATGCAACGTGCAATCCCTATTTCTGCTATGCAGCGATCCTTATGGCAGGTCTTGACGGTATCAAGAATAAGATCGATCCGCATGCAAACGGTTGGGGACCGTATGATGTCAATCTTTATCATCTCAGCGATGAAGAGAAGGCAAAGCTGCATCATCTCCCGACTTCACTCGAGGAGGCGCTCGATGCGCTTGAAAAGGATAACGCATACCTGACAGAGGCAGGCGTATTCCCCAAGGAGTTGATTGCTAACTTCATTCGCAGCAAGAGAGAAGAATGCCGTCGGATGGCAGCGATCCCCAATCCGGCAGAGTTTGAGCAGTATTATAATCTCTGATCATGTCGTTGTGGGGTAATGTTCTGTCGTTTTCAAAAAAAATGAACAAAAATCAGAAAACCACTTGACATATCGAGAAAATTACGATATAATATAGCGTGTGGTGCAATGACTGTATCATATGCATTGCTTTGCTTATGCGGGGGGAGGGATTACGAGATGGCAGAAGTCAGAGTCAAAGAGAATGAAACATTGGACAGCGCGCTGCGTAGATTCAAGAGACAGTGTGCAAGATCCGGCGTTCTCACCGAGCTTCGCAAGAGAGAGCACTATGAAAAGCCCAGCGTTAAGCGTAAGAAGAAGTCCGAAGCTGCAAGAAAGCGCAAGTATAAGGGTTGATCCGTAGTCGATTCTCGTTATATCGTATGCGAAATCACAATCAAAGGAACTGTTTTTACAGTTCCTTTTTTGTTTTCGCAAAATAATTCCTGCCGCAAAAAACTTGCGGCAGGAATAAATGCGTGATGATTACTTATACAGAGGACCGTAAGCTGCGCACGCTCTGTAGTCCTGACCTTCCTTATCCATACCGAATGCATTCCATGCAGCGGGACGGTAGATGTCTTCCTCAGGAACGTTGTGCATACAAACGGGAATACGGAGCATAGAGCACATGGTGATCAGATCTGCGCCGATGTGGCCGTAAGAAATCGCACCGTGGTTTGCACCCCAGTTCATCATGACCTCGTATGCGCTCTTGAAGGGGGAGCCCTCCTTGCCGTCACAACGGGGAGCGAACCATGTGCATGGCCATGTGGGATTGGTACGTTCCATCAGTATGTCGTTGACCTTCTCGGGAAGGTTGACGGTCCAACCCTCGGCGATCTGAAGAACGGGACCGAGACCGCGGACAAGGTTGAGACGGATCATCGTACAGGGCATTTCAGCAAATGTGTTGAAATGGCTGGAGAATCCGCCGCCGCGGAAGTTATCAAAGCCAGCCTCGCACCATACGGTTGCGTCAGTCATCTTCTTGATGTCTTCGTCTGTTACTTCCCACCACTTCTTCATAACGGCATTTCCGTTTTCGTCGGTGCAGACACCGGATGCGTCGAGACAAGCGGCACCGGAGTTGAGAAGATGGATGATACCGTTGGATTCAGCAGCCTTACCCTCAAGCTTATAGCCGGTAACTCTTTCGGTAGCCTCACCGGACCAATAGGTACGAACGTCGGCAAAGATCTGTGCGCGGTGTGTGAGCAGACGCATCATCAGCATACCCATGCCGTTGAGAATATCGTTTTCGGTTGCGAGTGTGTAGGGCTCACGGGCACCCTCATAGTCAAAGGAGGAGGAGAGGAGTGCTTCCGGATAGTCACAGTTGGGCCAATGATCGGTCCACTGTCTCTGTCCCTGGAAACCGCCTGCAATCGCGTTGTGACCAACCTTTTCTTCCTCGAACTTGTCGGAGAGCTTGGGATTGCCTGCCATAAGATCCTTGATGATGCAGTACATCTTAACGGTGAACTCCCACTGCTTTTTCTTTTCCTCGGGAGTGAACTTGATACGAGTCTTATCACCGAGGAAGTCAACCTCTTCGGGGTTGTCATCGCGTCCTTCCTTGCAGTGCTCCTTTGTCCATGCGAGAGCCTTCTGGTAGTCTTCTTCGCAATAGATGCCTTCTTCCATACGGCGAAGGATCTCTACCTCGT
>JAFQMO010000031.1 GCA_017414385.1 Clostridia bacterium | reverse complement strand
GGACTTCGCCTCCCCGTTCTGCGGTTATGCGGCGGTCCCGTCATTGCCGTCATCGGTGCATCCGCACTGACAGAGCATTTCTTTCGTATCATCCCTATTACATTCTCCTTTGCTGTCATTCATTTGATCACTCGTATCTTGGTTATGATCATCTTTTACACAACACTTTTGCTGCTGCTTGGCTGCATCGAAAAAAAAGACATTGAAGCTTTCCTCACCATAGCTTTCGCTAAAAAGATGCCGCCCCATAAGGACATACAGGCAAGCCCCTCTTGCAAAATGAAAAAAAACATGGTATAATACTTGATGAAATATGCAAAAAGGAGACTGTTCCATGCCGAAGCTGTTAAAAAATCATCTGGATGAAATAAAAGTAGTCCTCAGGGAAGATTTCGGAGATTTCCGAAGCGCCCCTTGGATGGAACCGCACAATAAGCTCGATCACGGTCTTCGGACTGCTGTGATTGCGGAAACACTTCGCCAGAACATCTGTCCCGATGATCCAAGCGTGGATCCCACCGTCCTGATGGTTGCTTCATGGTTTCATGATATACGCAACAGTCGCTCCGATGACCATGAAAAAGAAGGAGCGGAGGTCATTCCAAGCCTGATCGGAAAGTACGGAAGCGAAGAGGAAATTCGTTCGGTCTGCGAGATCGTCCGTTATCATGACCACCGTACCCTTGAAGACGAAAAGAAATACTCCACTGCCATTAAGCTTGTGCAGGATGCAGACAGGTTGGATCATCTCGGCACCTTTGACATACGAGCAAACTTCTTCTGCATCTGTTACTGCCGTGAACCCATCGAAGAATTCACCAAATCATATGAAAACGGTGCCTTTGATCGTTGGGCAAAAGAAGAACGTAAAGAACTTAATTTTGCATTTTCCAAGGAAGTTTACGATGAAAAAATCGAATTTCAGAGACAATTCGGCCTCCGCATGATCAGAGAAATGCGAGGAGAGCTCTGCTGATATTTTCAAACAGAACTAATGATAAACACGATGGAAGGAAATCACCATGAAACCCGTTTCCGCCTGGAACATCCCCCCCTACACGCCTTCGATGCATACCTCACGTAAGGATCGTCCATATGTATGTCGGATTCTCCCTTATGCGACAACTCTTGACTTCGATTTTATTGACGAGTGTGCGCCCAAACGTGCATCACACACACTATATTACCGTATTCTCGGCGGTACATATACCGCAGTATTCATGGAAGACTCCTTCCGCGGGCAGATCTGTAATCTTCGCCCGAGAACGGAATATGAGTTTTATGTTGAGAGAGACTGTGACGGTGTCTGCAGTGAAGTCCGAAGAATTCGGACCGGTGTCTATCCCGGGCGAGCAGTCCAGTATCTGCACCCCAAGGATCCCTTTTATGCATTTTCCGGAAATGCGCTCTCCTCTCCTTGCCTTTGCCGTCTGCCGAGCGGAAAGCTGCTTGCTTCCATGGATGTCACCGCCAAAGGAGCCTCCCAATGCTTGACCCTCTTATTTTACTCCGAGGATAACGGTACCGGCTGGCACTATCTCACAGAATTGTACCCTTGCTGCCACGGGCAATTATTCTATCAAAACGGAAGACTGTATATGCTTGCGCTTTCTGCACCTGAGGGTGACATTCTGATCGGTGCATCCGATAACGAGGGGATCGACTGGACGATGCCGACGGTTTTGTTCCGCGGATCGTATAACCCGAATGTCGATACATGGTACCGTTCTCCGACATCGCTCACGCAGGCAAACGGAAGACTATACGCGTCACTTTCCTTTGGACACGAGGGGAGCGGCATGGATGCACACGTATTATCGGCACCCGATGATGCGGTGGACTATACCGATCCTGCTGTCTGGACCTTGTCGGACGGTGCTCCAACGACAGACAGCGAGCAGAATCGCTGTGCCCTCGACGGCAGCATGATCCTGCTTCCGGACGGTACCTTGTACCAGATGATGCATTACGGCATCGGTCAGTGTCTGTTGTTCTCCATCGCAGCCGACGATCCTTCAGCCGCACCGATCCCGCAGGGAACAGTTGTAACAGAAACCGCGCCCTCCAAATTTGATGTTCGATACGATCCCGTATCAGCATCTTACTATGCGCTCTGCAATCGGACCTCCGCGGACGATTCCGCGGTGTATACCGTATTGTCGTTGTTTGTATCAAAGGATGCACTTCATT
>JAFQMO010000030.1 GCA_017414385.1 Clostridia bacterium | reverse complement strand
TCGGCTTCAAGCAGATCTATAACTATTTCCCAGAGCATTGGAGAAACTATCTCCCCCGTACCTATTACATCACCCACTCTCTCGGTCCGATCATGTGGGCAACCGGTGCGGTCCCCAAGATCGTCACCGCATTCAGCTCGTTCGCACCGCCCGCACCCGATGCTCCGACTGCGGATAACAACGGAGACCGCATCTCCATCATCACAACAAAGAACGATGACGAGTCCATCTTCCGCGTTATCGGATGGGGCGGACTCGGCGCGCATCACAACTCTTACCGTGTCTGCGGCACCGAGGGACAGATCGAAAACCTGCGCGGCATGGGCGACAAGGTCATGCTCCGTTACAATGATTGGAGTATCCCCGAGGGTATGGAGGAAATCAACTGCTACGAGCCCTCCTGGAACGATCCGGATGAGGAGCTGATTGAAAGCAGCGGTCACGGCGGCGGCGATTATCTGACCGCGCGTATGTTCATTCAGTGCATCAAAGAAGGAAGACAGCCCGAGTGTCCCTTCGATGTTTACAGTGCGACGGTTATGGCATCCGTCGCGATCCTCGGTCACCGTTCCGTGCTCGAGGGCGGCAAGCCGTATGAGATCCCAGACTTCCGATGCGAAGAATGGCGTGTAAAGTACGAAAACGATACCGCTTCCCCCTTCCTCGGTCTCGAGGACGGCTCCGCACCCACCGTTCCCTGCTGCTCTCACACCGATTACAAGGCAAGTGAGGAGCAGATCAAGAATTACCGGGACGCCCTGGAAGCCTACACGAGCTGATACGGCATAGCAAAGCGATATATATCACAGAAAAAGGACTGTCCCAAAAGGACAGTCCTTTGATTTTGGTTGATATACAGATCACGGTATCTCAACCGTGTGCCGGTGTCAGATAAGGGATACGCTTACGCCTGCGTGTCCTTCAGCCGATAACGGATCACCACAGGAAAATGATCGGAAGGATAATCGCCGTCGACCATTTCATCGAATACGCGATAGTCGGCAACATCAATGCGGTCCTCACTGACAAAAACATAGTCGATGGATTCTCCATCGTCCCCTTCCAATTCTCCGAAATCGGTCCAGGTCGTTCTGGTATACGCCTGCTCCGCGATTCTCGATGAATCGACCAAGGACGTGTCCTCGATCATACGGATCGGATCATGATCGCTTTCGGCATTGAAGTCACCTGTCAACACGACCGGAATATCCTCATATGCGGAAAGAAAATCAAGCAAATAAGAGACCTGCTTGACACGGGCGGCATTCGTCAGATCCAGGTGCGTATTGACATACAGGATCTGCTGACCGTCTGCGCATCGTTCCAGAAGAGCATAGGTAAAGATACGGGGAAGACCGGATTCTTCGACCTTCGAATACACATCCGGTGTCGGTGAAAGCCACTTGGTACCGCTTTCGATCTCGCGGAACATTCCTTTTTTATAGAAGATCGCGCTGTGCTCCTCCTTCGGATGCGGCGTACCGCCTCTGGAAATGCCAACCGATTCGTAGAGATCACCAAAGGTCTCTCTCAAGATCCGCATCCACTCTCCGGTTGCTTCCTGAACGCCGAAGGTATCGGGCAAAAACTGTTCAATGACGGTACAAACACGCGCTGCACGATCACCCTCTCTTTGTTCGAGATCGTAAAAAACATTAAACGACATCGCCTGAAGCTCTGTGGTGTCAACAGCCGTCAAAATCTCCGTTCCGTCCGGTATCCGCAGCTCTTTTCCATCGGCAGGTACATCATCACCTGCGGTGAGCGTGCCGCAGGCCGCAAGCAGCACATACGGAGCCTCCGCACTGATTTGGACATGACCGTCTCCCACAGTAATGCCGTATGTCTCCGTTGTCGGCATCGTCGCCGCCTCATCCCGCGCAGTCCGTCCGATACGGATCTCGTGCGCAGCCTCCGGTGCAGCATCGGTCACAACCGAGAGTCTTTTGCCTGCAAGCGTATCGATCTGCGCTGCAAGCCATTGCGCACAGTATTCCTCTCCGCACGCATTCTCCGCAGGATATACTACCGTATATTCGGCAATCGGGATCCCTCCGATCTCAAATACATCAAGTGCATACGTGTCTGTTACAATCCGATCATCCTCGGCGGTATAAAAGCTCTCATTTTCATCTGCTGCAGATATCACATTCTCACGGAACAGAGCAATGGCAAAACGTGTCGTTTCCGTTGTTGCTCCCGCGATCACGATCTTTCCGTTGATCACAGCATATCCGTAATCACGAGTCCTCTCCAGCGATGCAAGAAACGACTGACTTTCAGGGCGGTTTGTTGCGCCGATGAGAATTTCATACGGCTCAATTCTGTCCGTCGAGCTCGGATTATTTTCCTGAATATAGTCATCCCGCAGGATCATATCGGGCACAAACTGACGCAGCTCATTGGCAAGAGCAGCGATCTCCTTGCCCATTGCTTCATCATCGTACCGCTCAGGACAAATGATCCTGTACTGCTGCAGATCCTCAAACGAGATCCTCTCTGCGGACACCTCTGCCGTTGTATCGGCAATGCTGTCCGACGATGTGTCTGCATCCTTGTTGGATTCCCCGCTGCATGCGATACATCCGATCGCAAGCAATAAAAGGAGCAGAAGCCATGCTGTTTTTTTCATTAACAATTTCTCCTTTTGTTTCAAAACGGAACGTCCTCAAAGGTTCTCTTTTCACCGTTGAACGGTATGACTTTTTCGGATGTTCCGTCTGTTTTCAAATCTCATCTGTTTTATGCCGGTGTGTCCTTTAGCCGATAACGGATCACCACAGGAAAATGATCGGAAGGATAATCGCCGTCGACCATTTCATCGAATACACGATAGTCTTCAACATCGATGCGGTCCTCACTGACAAAGACATAGTCAATGGTGCTATCGCCTTCCCCTTCCAATTCTCCAAAGCGGGTAAATGTCGTTCTGGTATATGCCTGCTCTGCGATCTTTGACGAATCGATCAAGGTCGTATCCTCGATCATACGGATCGCATCCTCGTTGCTTTCGGCATTGAAATCACCTGTCATAACGACCGGAGCATCCGTGTATGCGGAAAGGATGTCGAGCAAATAGGTCGTCTGCTTGACACGGGCAACCGCTGCTGTATGCTCCAGATGGGTATTGACAAACAAGATCTGCTGTCCGTCCGTACAGCGCTCCAAAAGCGCGTAGGTCACAATCCGCGGGTGGGTGGATTCTTCGATCCTCGAGTACACATCCGGAGTATCGGTAAGCCACTTTGTTCCGCTCTCGATCTCACGGAACAGACCCTTTTTATAGAAGATCGCGCTGTATTCATCCTTAGGATCCTCATCGCCGCCTCTGGAAATGCCGACCGATTCATAGATGTCACCAAAGTGCTCGTTCAGGATCTGCATCCAATTCTCCGTTGCCTCCTGAACGCCGAAGGTATCGGGCAAAAACTGTTCAATGGCGGTGCAAACACGCGCTGCACGGTCGCCCTCTCTTTGTTCGAGATCGCAAAAAACATTAAACGACATCGCCTGAAGCTCTGTGGTGTCAACAGCCGTCAAAATCTCCGTTCCGTCCGGTATCCGCAGCTCTTTTCCATCGGCAGGTACATCATCACC
>JAFQMO010000029.1 GCA_017414385.1 Clostridia bacterium | reverse complement strand
GCAGGTCGTCTTCATGTGGATGAGGAGCTGATGGATGAGTTGAAAAACATCAAGGCAGCGACAGATCCCTCGGAGATATTGCTTGTTGTAGATGCGATGACCGGTCAGGATGCGGTCAATGTAGCCCAGTCCTTCAACGACCTTCTCGATATTACCGGTGTTGTCATGACAAAAATGGATGGTGATACCCGAGGCGGTGCTGCACTTTCCATCCGTCATGTTACCGGCAAGCCCATCAAGTTTATCGGTACAGGCGAAAAGCTCGACGCCCTCGAGCCCTTCCACCCCGACCGTATGGCGTCCCGTATTCTCGGTATGGGAGACGTTCTGTCCCTCATCGAAAAGGCTGAGCAAAGTTATGACGAAAAGCAAGCAAAGGAGCTTGAGCGCAAGATGCGCGATCAGACCTTTGATCTTGAAGACTTTTTGGAGCAGTCCAAGCAGATCCGCTCTATGGGCTCTCTTCAGCAGCTTATCGGCATGATTCCCGGCATCAATCAGGCTGAGCTTGCCAATGCGAATATTGATGAAAAGCAGCTTGACCGCACTGAGGCGATCATCCTTTCCATGACGCCAAAGGAACGTCACGATCCGTCGATCATCTCCGCTTCCCGCAAAAAAAGAATTGCAGCAGGCTCCGGTATGAAGGTCGAAGATGTCAACAGACTCCTCAAGCAGTTCGAACAAATGCAGAAAATGATGAAACAATTCTCCGGCATGGGCAAAAAGGGCTTCGGTAAACGAAGGTTCCCTGCGTTCCGCCGCTGACCCACTCATCTTTTCATATAAAACCCAAATTCAAATTTTTATACATTTTTGGAGGAACAAAACTATGGCAGTAAAAATGAGACTCAGAAGAGTCGGTGCAAAGAAGGCTCCCAGCTACCGCGTTGTTATCGCAGATTCCAGAAGCCCCCGCGACGGTCGTTTCATCGAACAGATCGGCTATTACAACCCCATGACAAACCCCGCTGAAATCAAGATCGATGCAGAAAAGGCTCAGAAGTGGCTCGCTAACGGCGCTCAGCCTACAGAAACCGTCAGAAGCCTTCTCAAGAAGACTGAGATCATTAAGTGATTTCTTTTCGGGGTCGGTATCGTATGGTTAACTTGAATACTGTGTTGACAAACATGGTGAAAGCCATTGTCGACGATCCTGCAGCCGTCAGTGTTGCAGAATCCGAAAATAACGGCGAGCTCATTCTTGAGTTGACTGTTGCCCCCAATGATATGGGAAAAGTCATCGGTAAACACGGACGCATCGCAAAAGCGCTGCGTATGGTTATGAAATCCGCTGCCGCTTCAGTTGACAGAAAAGTCGTCGTCAAAATCAAATAAGAACAAAGCTCTTGTCGTCCGAGCTCTTCGGTTACGGCAAGAGTTTTTTCATGCATTCGTTCTCAAAGAACAAAATAATGAAGATTTTGATTTGAAGGGTTTGACAAATATCGTTTTTTGTTATATAATATTGACGATGTATCTTTTGTACATTTTTAGATTGAAACTACTATAAAAGGAGGATTCTCATGGATTCCGCTAAAACCAGAGAACTCAAAAGAATCGCAGCCAATATACGTCTTGGCATCGTCGAAGAGGTTTTTCATGCTGCATCGGGTCATCCCGGCGGCTCGCTTTCCGTTGCCGATGTTATCACCTACCTCTACTTCTGCGAAATGAAGACCGATGTCAATCATCCCGCATGGGAGGACCGTGACCGCTTCGTTCTGTCGAAGGGACATACCTGCCCTGCACTCTATGCCGCACTGGCTGAAAAAGGATTCTTCCCCAAGGAGGATCTGAAAACATTCCGTCACATTAACAGCTATCTTCAGGGACATCCTGACAGAAAATATATTCCCGGTATCGATATGTCCTCCGGATCCCTCGGTCAGGGCATTTCCGCGGCTTGCGGTATGGCACTTGCAGCAAAGCTTCAAAATAAGGATTACCGTGTTTATACCGTTCTTGGTGACGGAGAAAGCCAGGAGGGACAGGTCTGGGAGGCTGCGATGTTTGCAGCGCATTACAAGCTTGACAACCTCTGTGCTGTTCTTGATTTCAACGGTCTGCAGATCGACGGCCGCATCACAGACGTTATGAACCCCACGCCCCTTGACAGTAAATTCGAAGCATTCGGCTGGAATGTCATCTGCATCAACGGTCACGATTTCAACGAGATCGAGCAGGCATTTGCCAAGGCACGTCAGACCAAGAGTAAGCCCACACTGATCCTTTCCTCCACCACAAAGGGAAAAGGCGTTTCCTTCATGGAGGATCAGGTCGGTTGGCACGGAAAGGCCCCCAACGCAGACGAATACGCACAGGCTGTACAAGAGCTCAATGCGTATATCGCAGCACTGTAAGATCGGAGGAATATATCATGGCTGAAAAGATTGCTACAAGAGAAGCATACGGTTCTGCGCTGGCGGAATTCGGTGCAAAGTATAATATCATCGTATTTGATGCCGATCTTGCTGAGGCAACAAAAACGATCAAATTCAAGAAGGTTTTTCCCGATCGTTTCTTCGATTGCGGTATTGCTGAATCCAATATGCTCGGTGTTGCCGCAGGTGCTGCTGCGGCGGGAATGATTCCGTTTGTCAGCTCCTTTGCAATGTTCGCCGCAGGAAGAGCCTTCGAGCAGATCCGCAACTCTGTTGCGTATCCCCAGCTCAATGTCAAGATCGGTGCAACACATGCCGGTATTACCGTCGGTGAGGACGGCGCTACACACCAGTGTCTTGAGGATCTCGCACTGATGCGTACGATCCCGGGTATGGTCGTTCTGAATCCCGCTGATGCTGTCGAAGCGCGTGCCGCTGTCGAGGCAGCGATCCTGCATGACGGTCCCGTTTATATGCGCTTCGGACGCGCTGCTGTTCCGGTCCTCTTCGATGCAGCAACGTATTCCTTCCAAATCGGACGCGGTGTCACGTTGGCGGAGGGCGCAGACGTCACCATCGCCGCTACCGGCATCATGGTCGAGCAGGCACTGATTGCCCGCGAACTCCTGAAAAACGAGGGTATCGACGCACGTGTCATCAACTGTGCAACCATCAAACCCATTGACCGCGACCTTTTGATCACAGCCGCAAAGGAAACAGGTTGTATCGTTACGGCCGAGGAGCACAACATCATCGGCGGCTTTGGCTCTGCTGTCGCAGAGGTCATCAGCGAAAGCTGTCCCGTTCCTGTACTGCGTGTCGGTACAGAGGATGTCTTCGGACGTTCCGGAAAGGTCCCGCCGCTTTTGGAAATGTACGGTCTGACTGCTGCAAATATCGTCGCAAAGGCAAAAGCTTCGATCGCACTCAAAAAATAATATCTATCATAAAAGCCGCAGGAAATCACCTGCGGCTTTTCATTTTTGTTGCAAACAAGATAAGTCATATTCAAAGAACGCCCTCCAGATCAAATGGTGGCGTATATTCTTCCTTCGCAGAGGATTTCTCTTGAAAATACCCCGAGAAGCCGTATTCGTGCACCATGTCACACACACTGCGGTATTCAAAGCTCGTGATCCTTCGGTTGATCTCCGGATAATCACAGCTCCGATAAAATGGGGTATATTGACTCATCAGGCTGAGCAAAATCTGTTTTTCGGAAAAACGTTCTCCAAGTGCCTTGATTACACGGATGGAATCGTGGCGTCCGCCGGGCATAACAAGGTGTCTGACCATGACACCGTTCACAAGTGCTCCGTTTTCATGAAAGCGGTATTCCCCCCTCTGTGAAACCATCTCGCCGATTGCTTCAATCGCTATCGAAAAATAGTCTGCCGCATCGGAATAACGCTCGGAACGTATCGGATCATGATATTTCAGATCAGGCAAATAAACATCGATATAACCGTCAAGACAATGCAAGGATTCCACACGCTCATATCCCCCGCTGTTCCAAACGATCGGAATAGTAAGGGTCTGTCCGCGGATCTTATCCAGAACACGGACGATCTGCGGAATATACGGCGTTGCCGTAACGAGATTGATGTTAGCCGCTCCTTGCTCCTGCAGTGACAAAAAGATCTCTGCCAAGCGGTCCTCTGTGATGTCGGCGCCGAAACAGCCGTGACTGACCGTATGATTCTGACAGAAGCAGCAGCGAAGCGTGCAGCCCGAAAAGAATACCGTTCCGGATCCTCTCCCGATTGAAATGCATGGCTCCTCCCACAAATGAAGAGCGGCACGCGCCACACGGATCTGTGAGGATGCACCGCAATAGCCGCGCGTTCCGTGAATGCGGTCGACACCGCACATGCGCGGACAAAGCATACAATTTCCGTCATAATATGAATCTGTGGTCATCGTCTCTCCCTCCATTCTTTGGTTAATCATATCACAAAGCTCCCCTTTTGTCAAGCACCCGTCCGTACACGCAAAATCGCAGATCGCATGCAGGGCTTCCGAAGAATGTATCTTTTTTCGAATTTTTTCATTGTACCATTGACAGAAGCAATAGATTCGTGTTATAATTTACTTGTATGATAACCTTTGTCCATTCATTTCTTGTTAAATATGACGAATCGGCAAATCGGTTATCGATTGTGTCCAATACTCACAAACGGATTTTTTCCGTAAACAAATCATGAAAGGAACTGCCCGTTTTGTCAGATATGATCCAAGCCTCGCATACCGAAATCAAGATCATCACCTCGGCCAAGGGCGGTGTCGGAAAATCAACGGTCTGTGCTAACCTCGGTATGGCGCTCGCCCTCCGCGGCTTCCGCGTGCTTCTCATCGATTGCGATACAGCCAATCGCTGCCTTGATCTGATGCTCGGTATGGAGGACTGTGCAATTTACGGTATTCGGGATGTGCTCGCGGATGTCTGTCCGATCGAAAAAGCGATCCTCTCTCATCCGCAGCAAAGCAACTTACATTTACTTGCAGGCTGCAGCGCCGATGCTGCATGGAATGCGGATCTCCTGCATGCGCTGCCTTCACTTGTCAAGTCTCTTTCGGAGGACACCTCCGATCAGCGCTTTGATTATGTTTTGATTGACACACCGGGCGGTATGCTCGATGTCCTGAGTACAGTCGCGTCCTGTGCAGACGAAGCATTGATCGTCTCTTCCCCACAGGCGACCGCAATCCGTTCCGCTGAAAAAACCGCAACTCTGCTTGTGCAGCAGCACATCGAAAAGCAGCGGTTGATCGTCAACTCCTTCCCCGCAGGAAATGCACTTTTCAAGAATCCCAAAACAGCATCCTCGATCGGTCGGAAGCTGCATAACAAACAGAAAAAGGCAGCCATCGACTCTCTGTTTCATGTAATCGATACCATTTCGCTCACACTTCTCGGTGTCGTGCCGTTTGATGAAACGATTTGGGACAAGCAGAACAGCGGCATACTCATCAATGACCCCGCTTGTTCGTCCCAACCATTCTCTCATGCATTCTATAATATGGCCGCACGTCTTTGCCACAAAAATGTACCCTTATTTACATACGACAAAAGCGACCGTCCGCAAAAATAACGTAAACAAATCCTGCTTTCAGCAGATTCCAAAAACAACATCGACCAAAGGGGGATCTTCACATGGAAATCGCAATTATCGCTCATGATTCGAAAAAAGAATTGATGACCGAATTCTGTATTGCTTACTGCGGCATTTTGTCAAAGCACAATCTTTCCGCAACATCGATCACAGGTAAATATATCTCTGATGCAACCGGTCTTCGTATTGAGCGTATGCTTACCGGTGAGCAGGGCGGTATCCAGCAGATCGCTTCCCGTATTGCATACGATGAGATCGATATGGTACTGTTTTTCCGTTCAACGACACCCTCTGATCCTCACATGATGTCGAAAACAGAAGATCTGGAATCTGCATTGATCCGTATGTGTGATCTGCACAACGTCCCGGTCGCCACCAACATTGCAACGGCGGAGGCTCTTGTCTCTGCGCTTGACCGCGGCGATTTCGACTGGCGGGAGATCATCAATCCCAGATCAGAATACAATCGCAGAAAAAAGGCACAGAGATATTGACAAATCACCATTTCTGCGTTATAATATCTTAAGATCTTATCTGCAGTGGATATGTCCGTCGAAACAAATGTTCAAAGGGACCCATGGTTCCTCAGAGAAAAACACCACGGCTGAAAGTGTTTTGCGAACAGCTTGCTCGATGTGGTACCACCACCGCGGCAGTCAACATATTTTCCAGAGTAAAACAACGGGTGGAACCGTGCACATGCACCCCGAAGCAGTTATGCTGCTTCGGGGTGTTTTATACGTTTCTCCCTCAATAAATATATCAAAGGAGTGACTTTTCATGATCACCGTTTCTTTCGGCGAAAGCAAATTTTCATTTGAGGCTCCCATTACTGTATACGATGCAGCAAAGGAAGCAGAGCTTATCAGTCGCGAGGTCATCGCGGCATCCGTTAACGGCAAGACCGTTGACCTGACAACCCCCATCACAGAGGATGCGCAGATCGCTCTTTATACGTTTGCAGATGACGAGGGCAAGCATGTCTTCCGTCATACAGCCGCACACATCCTTGCGCAGGCGGTCAAGCGTCTTTATCCCGCAGCCAAGCTG
>JAFQMO010000028.1 GCA_017414385.1 Clostridia bacterium | reverse complement strand
GTGCTCCGTTGTCAGATGGGAAAAGAATACAAGACCGTTCCTCAGAACAAGAGAGTTCCTCTGGCAGGAGGGTCATACCATGCATGCAACAGCAGAGGAAGCAGAGGCTGAGACACTGCAGATGCTGGAGGTCTATGCGGATTTCTATGAGAAGTGTCTTGCGATTCCTGTTGTCAGAGGCAGAAAGACCGATAAGGAGAAATTCGCGGGAGCACTTGCGACCTACACCGTTGAGGCAATGATGCATGACGGCAAGGCACTGCAGGGGGCAACCTCCCACAATTTCGGAGACGGCTTCGCACACGCATTCGACATCAAGTATCTGGATAAGAACAATACGTTGCAGTATTGCCACCAGACCTCATGGGGTATCACGACCCGTACCATCGGTGCGCTGATCATGGCACACGGTGACAACAACGGTCTCGTTCTGCCGCCCGCAGTCGCGCCGATCCAGGTCATCGTTGTTCCCGTACAGCAGCATAAAGAGGGTGTTCTGGATAAGGCATATGAGGTCCTTTCGGGTCTGCGCGGATTTGTCCGTGCCGACATCGATGCCTCCGACAACTCTCCCGGATGGAAGTTTGCACAGTATGAGATGAAGGGTGTTCCGCTTCGTCTGGAGCTCGGTCCCAAGGATATTGAGAACAACCAGTGTGTTCTTGTCCGCCGTGACAACCGTCAGAAGTATTTTGTTTCGCTTGATGATCTGCAGACGGAGATCCCGCGCATCCTTGCAGAGCTGAACGATGCACTCTTTGCATCTGCCCTGCAGAGACGCAAGGAGATGACCTACACCGTTGAGAATCTGGAGGAAATGATCGAAACGGCAAAGGCAAAGCCCGGCTTTATCCGTGCAATGTGGTGCGGAGACGAGGCCTGCGAGATCAAGCTTAAGGAAGTGGCTGAGGTCACCTCCCGCTGTGTACCCTTTGGTGAGGAAGGCTTTGGGGAGACCTGTGTCTGCTGCGGAAAGCCTGCAAAGAAGCTCGTTTATTGGGGCAAAGCATACTGATATCAGAAATCTTATGTCCGCGGCGGCAGATATGACTGTGCCGCGGGCTGTTTTTTTCAAGGAGGCGCTGTTGACATGGAGAATTCCATTCGCAGTATCATGGAATATGTCTGCGCATCGCAGTCATTTGAAAAGATCACGTTTTCCAAGTGCAGAGATTCATCATCGGGGATCCTGCGTACGCAGGTAAAGCCCTTTGCAAAGCGCGGAGAGGTGTATGTTCAGATCGAGACATTTCTCTCCGATGGCAAGGCGATCCACCGCAATCTTCCCGCAGGTGATGCGGCAGAGGTGCTCTGCGAGATGGCGGAGCGTCAGTATAAGCAGACCAACATTCATACCGAGAACGGAGATTGTGAGATCCGTTTCTCAAAAAAGGACCGTTGTCATATCCAGAACGGCATCAAGGAGCGTGCGTCGTCGGCAGCTGTACGCGTGCTTGCACAGCACAACAAGCAGAAGCGTTATCTGCTTGATCCCGCCGATAAAGAAAACGGCGGCGCGGCATTTTTGTACCGTCTCGGCATTACGGATGAGGGCGGACGGATCCTCGATAAGAAGCGTCCGAAGTACCGTCAGATCAACCGTTTTCTTGAGCTGCTCGATGACATCTACGACGATCTGCCCCGCGATGGTACACTTGTGATCTATGATCTTTGCTGCGGCAAAAGTTATCTGACGTTTGCGGTCTACCATTATTTTACGGTCTTGCGGGGACGGGACGTCCGTATGCACGGCGTTGATCTGAAGCCGGATGTCATTGCGTACTGCAACGAAACGGCGGCTGCATTGGATATGCATACGCTGACCTTCTCCTGCGGCGATATCAATGCGTATACGCCGCCCGCAGGGGAGACTCCGGACCTTGTCATCTCCCTGCATGCCTGTGATATTGCAACAGACATCGTTCTGGCCAATGCCGTACGCTTCGGCGCACGGGTCATCATGTCCACACCGTGCTGTCATCATGAAATGTTCCGCGAGATGAAAAGTCCTGCGCTGTCGTTTATCACAGAGCACTCCATGCTTGGGCAGAAGCTTGCGGATGCCGCGACGGATGCGCTTCGCTGTCTTTGGCTGAAGATGCAGAATTATGATGTGCAGACGATGGAGCTGATCGATCCCGAGGAAACACCGAAGAATCTGATGATCCGCGCAAGAAAACGCCGTCAGCCGTATTCGGCACGGGAGCTTTCGCAGTACAGGGCATCCTATGATGCGGCGTGCGCACTGCTTGGCTGTGTGCCGTATCTTGGAAGGACATCGGGTACAGGGGTACGGACGGCGGATGACGAGGGAATCTGACAGAGAGCGCTCTGTCGGCCTGATAAATACATTGGAATACTGTCTCAGGCAGAGAGAAAACACCGCAGGCTGAATGCCTGCGGTGTGTTTTTTTTGTTACGGTTTCCACGAGACGGTGATCGGCTTTTGGAAATTGGGCTGGACGTGGTATGCGGAGGAGAAGTAACGGGAGGTATAGCTGTCAAGGGATGAGGTATAGGTGCTGCATCCGAGCAGTCCGTCGGCGGAAACCACGGCAACAAAATAACTGCTTTGTTCTCCGTAGAAGCCGTCACGACGCAGGTAATCGGCAATGGCAAGGCGCTTACCGTCATAGTCAAAGGCGCTGTCCCCGCGGAAATAAAACAGGTCATTGCCAATCGTGTCCGCGGGCAGATCACATTCAAGGGAAAGTGAGGGAATCGCTGCGGATGTGTCGATCACGGCAAGCGTTTCATCTGTCGATATGACAAAATATCCATCTCTGCAGTTTAAGAAGCGGTAGCCGTTTCCTCTGAGCAGAATCTCTTTGGTACATTCCATGGTATCTCTGTCGATCCATTGCAAGCGAATCCCCTCCTCTGCGCCGAGAACAAGAAGAAGCTTGTTTGCTTGCTCGTCATAGAGCAGATCATATACGGTACATCCGAGCGGCAGCGGATAGACCATGGAAAGCGAATCGGCATCGATGCCTGTGTGCGATGCTGTGCCTTTGCCATAAGAAAAGGCAAAGATGCCGTATCCGTCGGGGAGCAGGGAGGTATCAACGGTATCGCCCTTGTTTGTCAGGGTGTTGAAGGTGAAATAACAGGTATTGTCTGTGATGGCAGATACAGAATAGAGCGAATAGGTGTGATCACCGGCATGCTCGTAGCCCCACGATACACCGCTGCCCGTCCCCTTTGTCATGGTGAGGATACGCTCCTCTCCCGCAATGATCGGGATACGGAAATATTCGAGGAATCGGTAGGTAACATAGCGCTCGGAGCCCTTTTCCTGCAAGAGGATCGATTCGATCTCCGCGCTTGGCAGAGAAAGGTCGACATCGTTGTTGCTGACGACCGTACCCGGAAGATAGAAGCTCAGGTCGAGCGGATAGTAATCGTAATAGTCTGCGATCCGCACATGACGGGAAATTTCCTCACCGACCTTGGCACTTTCATACATCTCGCTGTATACGGCGCTCAAGCCCGGCATGGTATATTTATCGTCCATGCCCGAGACGTCGCCTGAGACGGAAAAGCCGTATGCGATCACACTTTCCATCCGGAAATGACTGCCTTCAC
>JAFQMO010000027.1 GCA_017414385.1 Clostridia bacterium | reverse complement strand
CTCCGGCATATAGATCGACCGTAGCGTACTTACCGATCACGTCTTCCTTATTCCGCAGTACCTTGTCGGGAAGATTGTAGCTGCCCACCTCAACCACCTCCAATACGTTTTCGGTGATCATACCTCCTTGTGGAACCGTTTGGGTAATACGGACAATCTCGGTAGTTCCCTCCGAGAGTCGATTTACCATCGGAGCCACACCAAAACAGATGCCAAGTGCCGCAACAATGCAAATAATACCGATCAATGTTCGGTTGCTGATGGCTTTTGAACCGATGGCTTTGTTTTTTTGTTTCATAATATGTTCTGTTTCCTTTCTTTAAATGAGAAATACGAGCATTGCACCAATGCCGAGAAACGGCACCAGAGCAAAGGATTTTCGTTGGCTTCTTTGTTTTGCTTTGTTGTAAATGCTCATTCCGATGATCGCAAGCAACAATCCGAGCAAATAAGCGACAATGCCCCTTGGAAATCCAAGTAAAAACGCAAGGCTTGTTGATATTTTAATATCTGCACCGCCAAGTGTTTTGTGCGGTGGGATCACGGAAAGCAGCCATTGCGGAAGGAATACAACAAGAGCACCCAAGAGCATCGATTGCGCCGTTTCGGTTCGCAGTCCGACAAGCGAAAGTGCAAGAATTAATACCCAGATATAATCTCCGACAAGCATTGTGGAGATATCCGACCATGAGGCATAAAGCAAAACAAAAAGCAAAAAAAGACCTTGAACGGTAACAAGCGTTGCACCGTACCGCAGATAAATTGCAACCGCAGCCAATACCGAAAGGATAAGATTCAGCTTGGTATGCGCTTGGTAGCCGTTTCTACGAATCACCTTTGTTACAATGCATCCTGCAAGATAGGCAAAGCCTGCTATGAGCAATCCCAAAATAACTTTCCAAAGAAGCTCTTTCCAAGAATGTATTGGGAACATGACAGTTGATCCTTTCTCTTTGATGGTTCAGAAAAGCTCGGAGGCGGACAAGCTGCCCGCCTCCGAACCAGCTCCTATCAGCCGCCGTAACTGAACATATTGGACACTTTGGTCTGCATGTTCGGAATTACCGTGGTGTTGAAAAGCGTATACAAACCGGCAAGGATCAAGCCACCGATGACAACCGCAATGATGATCTTGATACCGGTATCCACATAACCGTCACCTGCACAGGAGGCAACTGCTGTTTTGGAGCGAATGTAAACAGCATTGAGCGCAGCAGAGGTTCTCTGCTTCATACGCTTGGTGAACGAGCTTACTTTGTTGATGATTTTTTTGATGAATGTTTTCATTTGTTTTTTCCTTTCTTGTGATTGTTTTAGCCGAGGGGAATCAGATCCGACCATGTGGGCAACGTCCACGTATGCCCGTTGCTGATCATTGTGTAATAATTACCGCTGCTATATCGCACAACGAACTTTTCTCCGCTGAACGATCCTGATGTCCCGGGAAGCTGATCATCGGTGCCGAAGTAAAAGTGAGAGATGGAGCCTGCACTGAAGGAGAGCTTTTCCTCCCATGAGATTCCACCGTCTGTAGAAGTTAAAATATAGCTCAGGTTGCCGTCACGGATCAAGGCCGCAATGATGGGATCGCTTTCGGAATTATTGTCCGCAAGCCCATACACGGTTGCAGTGCTACTATAGGTAGGCATCTCGGGGGTATTCCAATGCTTTCCATCGTAAGAATACCGCAACGTATATACACCGGTTTCTTCGTTCCGAGTTCTTTCCACACGCAACTCCTGCGTATAGTCCATCATGGCACTGATCTCGGAATCCATTTGCCCTATTACACCGTTCTCCCCCGCAAACAGCTGGTACAAGCCGGCAAGAAGAAGTGCACCGATCACAACGGCAATGATGATTACAATGGCCGTCTTGATGTGACCTTCCCCCGAACGGTCAGACAGAATATGCTTCATTTTGACCTCCAATCCCGATTACGAGCCGGAGTAGCTGAACATACCGCCGACCTTACTCTGCATCTGCGGAATCACAGTTCCGTTGAAGAGCGTGTACAAACCGGCGAGGATCAAGGAACCGATTACGACGGCAATGATGATCTTGATACCTGTATCGACGTAGCCCTCTGCTCTCTTGTTGTCGATGGCGATCTTTGCGGCGATGGCTGCGTTGTCTGCTTTCTTCTTGAGGTTCTTAAAAAACTTTTTCATGATGTTGTTTTCCTTTCTGTTTTTGAATTGTTTTGTTTTTTGTAGAGGGGTTACATTTTTTGCACGAAAGCCTCATACGCTTCCGCGCTGGTAGACTGTGCCGTCTGCACATGTTCATGGTGTTGCCTGTATGTGTCCAGAACGGCTTTCCCGAGCTGCTCCCGGGCTTCTGCTGTTGTGGGATGAAAGATGTCCTTGTACTTCTTTTCACCGTTTTCGGTGTAAGAGCTTTGAGGCATATTCACCCACCGTTTGCCGTCCTTTTCATACACGGTAATACCGTGGACGGCAAAGGCTCCGATGTTGGCACTTGCAAACGCTCGGAGTGACCGATTCGGATCGTCAATCACGCTGTCAATACGGACAGATATCTTCTGTGCCGAGAACTGCTTTTGATCTTGTTCCTGATCGGATCGTTCCTTTGGCGATGCCATTGCCGCACCGCCTGTTTTTCCTTTTGCCATGTCTGTTGACCTCCTTTCCTGTAGATTTGGATATAAAAAAGCAGCAACCGTTTCCGATTGCTACATACCCAGCTTCATATAACACTTAATAGAGAAAAGGTCGCATTGCATATCGCAACACGACCCTTGTGTCTTTATTTGGTTTTATTATTAATTACATTTTGTGGTTCCAGCCACCGTCTTCTTCGTCGATATCCTGCCTGATATCCTCGGTCATCGCCGTATTGGGAAGTCCTTTCAAGTATTCGGAAGCGTTCCTGTAAAGAATACCCATTTCATTTTCCTTCATTTCTCCACGATAGAGAACGTATCTTCCCCGCACTTCGCCAAACCGGCTTTCCGTCAAGTCTATTTTGTCATCGTCAATCAGATGCTTGGTTTGATCATATACCATCTTATCGCTATGCTTGATTTCGTACACATCGCAACAATGCTCTTGCTTATCATATACGACCATATCGTATTCGCCTCTGTCAAATTGCAATTTAAACACTTTGTATCGGGAAGGCTTCAACGACTTTGCTGTTTCAATCAAGATG
>JAFQMO010000026.1 GCA_017414385.1 Clostridia bacterium | reverse complement strand
CGTCTTTGTCAAGTTCCTTGTTGATTTCACGGTACTTGGCAACCTTTTTTCTGAAATGGTAGGTACCGAGCGTACAGACCTCCCAAAATGCAGGGACAGCATGACCGCGCCAACCGCCGCCCCAGCAGGCCTCCTTCATATTCTTCATCTGAGGGGTAAAAAGATTTTGCTTTACGTACTCATAATTCATATAGGGCTTCATCAACCGGAAAATATTGCGGAGATCGTCGGCATCCTCGGGATTTTTGGTTGCGAACTCTTCCAAGTATTCCGGCCCCCATGTATTGATACCTGTTCCGTAATCGTGATAAATAAGCGTGGTTCCGCGATGTGCATTGGGCAAATAGGTGTCGGTAAATGTAAATGTCGTTTCCTTATTTGCCAAAAGAAATCCGCAAGCGATCCGTTTGATCAGAATTTCGCTGTCACAGCCCAAAAATCCGCGAGCGAACGGTTCCATTTTCGTTTTGAATTGATAAGACATAAGAAAGCTCCTTTCACGGAAAACATGGACTAAGGTCAGTGTGCGAAATGTTATGCGTGACAATGAAGGGTGCGGGCGATGACGTTATCTTGAAGCTCCTTGGGAAGATCAACAAACTTTCCGCTGAAGCCTCCGACACGAACGATCAGATTCGCATGATTTTCCGGGTGGGCCTGTGCATCGATCAGTTCATCGGGGGAAACGACCGTTGCTGTCATCATTTGACCGCCGCGTTCAAAATAAGAGCGCCACAGCGAGAGGAATGTGTTTTCTCCTGCTGAAGAAACAAAAATATCCTTGTCAAACTTAAGATTCAGAACAAAACCGCTGCCGGGGAGTGTGTGGTCAAAATGCAGACAGGAGTTGATAACTGCCGTCGGACCGTTTTTATCAAAACCGGGTGTTGCACCGATCGAATCTGCTGCCAGGGTTTCGCCCTTCTTTTTACCGTTCGGGAGCGCGCCGAGATGGAATCCCCAATCGGCTGCACGCATAAACGGGGAACAACCGCCGCTGAAGTGACCGCCGCGGAACGTTTCGATACTCAGCAAGCGTGTATTGAAGTGGTTGATAACATCGCCCGCGATGGTATCGACGTATTCTATATCATTACCGAACTTGAGAGGACTGTTTTTGAGGAACTGATACATCTCATCATATCCTTCAAAATTCTTGTTCAGCGCATCGATAAGCTCCGCCATTGTATACCGCTTTTCTTCATATACGTATTTCTTGATTGCAGCAAGCGAGTCAATGGCATCTGCGATTGTTTCTGCAAGGATCTGTCCATTGCCATAGATGGGGCCGCGGTCTTTATAGTCCAGGGCCTTTTCAATGCATCCTTCGATGAAAAGGGAACGCAGAGGATTTTGCGCATGCTTCGCGTCAAAGGACTGGTGAAGATTAGAGAGATAAGTGGCGGTATCGACAGCATAATCAAGCTGTTTGATGAACGCATCGTAAAACTCCTCGAACGTCGCGAAATCGACGGGGTCGCCTGTATGCAGTCCGTTATCGGAGCCGGTCGTTGCCGAAATGCCGTTGTGAAGCGTGAGCTCAAGCACCTTACCGATGCTGACCTCTCCGTCTTCCAGGCCTTGGTGGCTTTTTCCGGGAATATCGATTTGGTTGCATCCGTTCATAACATATGTGTGAGCGTCTTTTTTGGAAATGCCGAGACGTTCCATTGCCGTACATACAACCTCATCGTTATATAAACCGGGAAGTCCGGTGCCTGCCGCCAATGTTTGGTGTACAACCTTCATCAGCTCTTCCGGAGTATTCTTATGCCAACGGAGAGTTACGTTGGGGGCCTCATAACGATATTTGCGGATCATTCCCAAAATCGCATACGTCAGATCATTTGTCAGATCATTGCCGTTTTCATCAGAGCCGGAGAGACAAAGATTCCATGTTCGTGTGTCCTCAAAATACTGCCAGATATAATTCAAGTATTTTTCGCGCTGCTCGGGATCCGTGACCTTCCAAAAATCGTACATATACTGATCGAAATGTCCGGGGGAATCAATACCGTCAAGAGACATCATCATGACATAAACAATACACGCTTCCACGAAATCACGACAGGGCTGCTGCGGTGCATGATCGAATGTTCTCTTGACGTTCTCAAGCTTTTCGATTGCTTCGGGATCGGTACATGTTTGAAGCTGCTCTTGTGCCAAATTGTAAAAACGCGCGCCAAGGAGATCGATGGCATCAACCATATATGTCAAGGAATCGTAGAAGTCATCATTTCCGGCATTGATCTCACGGTATTTTTCAATCTTTTCTCTTAAAGAAGCGGTACCGTATTTGCAGACGTCCCAAAGTGCGGGGACTGCATGACCGAGCCATCCGCCTCCCCAAAGCCAACCAACAGAAGCCTGACGCTGCTGCTCAGTCCAAAGATTCTTGAAAACGTAACTGTATACAAGATAGGGATCGATCAATTTACGGATCTCCTTGAGCTCGTCAGCGTCGTCCGGATTTTGAGCAACGATTTGATCAAAGATCTCATCTTCGCAATACACTCCATCACCGTAGTCGAAAGTAATCGCGATACCTTGTCTGAAGGCAAGGGGGAGGTAGTCCCGGTTAAAAGAAATGGGACATTCGGCTTGTGCCAGACGCCATCCTGCCGCAATACGTTTACCTTTATATTCACTTTCACAATTCAAAAAACCACGTGCTAACGGTTCAAGCTTTGTTTTGAAATTATACTTCATAGTCGTAACCTCCAATATCAATATAAAATTCAGGAATTCAACCGATCGGAATTATTCACCGGAAATACGGATCTCTACGCCGCTTTCACGGAGCACACTGCGCCATCCCTCCGCAAACGCTTTGCCTGCAGGAATGGTGTCATCGACATCAACGCCGAGCTGATGGGATTTGCTGACACCGAGCTCGTGATATGCCATGATATCGGCATGATCGACCCGATCTTTACGCTGTGCAAGGAACTGTGTCAGAAGACGCAGATCCTCCTCAGAATCATTCTTTCCGGGAATCAGGGGAAGTCTGATGATAACCTTTGCTCCCATCTCCAGAAGCATGTCAAGATTTTTGTGGATCAGATCGGGATAGACACCGGTATTCGCTTTATGCTTTTCGGGATCAATTCCCTTGATGTCAAAGAGGAAGAGAGCGCCAAGCTCATGTGCACGGATAAAAAACTCGCGATTTCCGAATCCGCAGGTTTCAATGGCAGATGCAATTCCTTCTGCTTTTGCAGCCTCGATCAGCGCAAGTACGGCTTCAGGCTGCATTGCGGGTTCACCGCCGGAAATCGTCATTCCGCCGCCCGATGTTTCATAAAACGGCTTATCCTTACGTACCTGCTCTAGGATATCCTCGATAGACCCCTGCTTTCCGCAGACACGGATCGCATGGTTGAAACAGCGTTCCGCACACTTGCCGCAGGCGGTGCAAAGGGAACGGTCAAAAATGATCCGTCCGTCCTCACCGCGTTTTCTGGCATCGCAGAAACCGAGACAGCGACCGCAGCCGGTACATTTCTCAGCATGAAACATAACCTCAACCCTTGTGTGCTTGGATTCCGGATTATGGCACCAAAGGCAATTCAGGGGACATCCCTTCAGAAAGACAGTCGTGCGGATGCCGGGACCGTCATGGATGCAGAATTTTTGAATATTGAAATAAGATAAGGTCATGAAAAATACCCCCTTCTAAAAACGTCAAAAATACAATATCTTGTGTGTGCGATGATAAAAAATGCCATTTGTTGTGAAAACATTCCATATAGATTATATCGTAATCCCCCTGTGGTTGTCAATATATCTTATGTGGATTTTACCATTTGTTCACAATAAAAAGAGCGGAGAAGAAATCTCCGCATCGATAGCGTAGTACGGTATGATGGTACATAATAACGGTTCCTTTACAACCGTCATTCTGTGTGCATGATGGATTGGATTGTGTCGAAACGGAATATTAAAAATTACCGACAGAGGACTCTCTGTCGGTAATTATCTCATGGATCAATGTTTGCAATGGCTTGTGCGTGCAATGACGTTTTCTTGTAATTCTTTATCAAGATTTACAAAAACGTCACTGTATCCACCAACACGAACGATCAGATTTCTGTGGTTTTCAGGATGAAGCTGAGCATCTCGCAGTTCATCATCCGATACGACCGTAACAGTCATCATTTGCCCGCCGCGTTCGAAATAAGAACTCCAAAGTGCAAGAAAAGTTTGCTCTCCTTCTTCGGACAGGAAGACGTCCTTATCAAACTTTGTGTTAAGAATAAAACCGCTGCCCGGAAGGGTATGGTCAAAGTTCAGGCAGGAATTGATGAGCGCAGTTGGGCCGTTTGTATCAAAGCCGGGTGTTGCACCGATAGAATCGGCAAAGAGAGATTCGCCGCGCTTTTTACCGTTTGGAAGCGATCCGGTTGCCATACCGTACTCCGCAGCCTCGTTGAACGGCGAACAGCCTCCGCTGAAATGACCGCCGCGGAACGTGGGGAGCGTGAGCAGCTTTGCATTGAGACGATCGACAAAGTTGGCTGCGATCTGATCAACAAACGGAATATCGTTTCCGAATTTCAGCTCCGACATTCTGAACGTATGAAGCATCTCTTCATACCCTTCATAGTTTTTATCCAATGCATCGATAAGCTCAGCCATGGTAAACCGGTTTTCTTCATATACGTATTTTTTGATGATAGCAAGAGAGTCTGCAGTGTCAGCAATTCCTTCGAAGAGAATCTGACCGTTTCCGTAGATCGGGCCGTGATTTTTGTAATCAAGTCCCTTTTCAATGCATCCCTCGATCAGAATCGAGCGGAGAGGATTCGGTGATTCTACTGCGTAAAGTCGCTGATGCATGTTTGCCATTTCACAAACAGTTTCTGCAAAATGATCGAGCTGCTTCAAAAATGCTTCATAGAAGGCATCGAATGTGGGGAAGGATGCAGCGTCTCCCGCGTGAAGTCCGAGATCGTTGCCTGATGTATTGGAGATGCCGTTGTGTAAGGTCAGCTCCAAAACCTTTGCAATATTGATCTGTCCGTCCTCCAAGCCCTGGTGGCTCTTGCCGGGGATGTCGATCTGATTACAGCCATTCATAACGTATGTATGCGCATCGGACTTTGGAATACCGAGACGTTCAAGCGCAGGGACAACGGCATGGTCATTGTAAAGCGCGGGAAGACCTGTTCCGGCTGTCAGTGCATGGTAAACTGCTGATTTCAGTTTATTTGGTGTATTGCGGTGCCAGCGTAACGTGACATTTGGCGTTTCATAGCGATATTTTTCAATCAGGTCGAGATATGCATACGTCAGATCGTTGGTCAGGTCGTTTCCGTATTCGTCAGAGCCGGAAAGGCACACATTCCATACCCGATGATCATGGAAAAACTCCCATAATGCTTCCAAGTACTGTTGACGGAGTGCAGGTTCGGTTTTTGTCCAAAGATCGTAAAAGAACTGATCGATGTGACCGGGGGAATCGATACCGTCAAGTGTGAAAACCATGACATAAACAATTACTGCTTCCGCAAAATCGCGGCAGGGAAGGCTCGGAGCATGGTCAAAGGTGGATATGATCTTTTCGAGTGCAGCAATGCGATGCGGATCCTTCACATCCTTCAGCTCGCGTTCGGCAATTTCCGTAAACCGTTGTCCGGCAAGCTCGATGGTATCCAGCGTTAAAAGCAAGGCATCGTAAAATTCAGGATCGAAATTCTCCTGTGTTCTGTTTTTTTCGCGATATTCTTGGATCTTTGCTCTATAGTGATTGGTGCCGTACATGAAAATTCCCTGATAATCGGGAACTGCATGACCGAGCCAACCACCGGCATAAACAACACGGTCATTTTGGATCTGACGATGCTTTTCTGTATACATACGCTCAAACCCTGTATCAAAGGTAAGATGCGGTGCAATTAACTCATGGATCTTGCGGATTTCGTCCGCATCCTCAGGATGCTTTTTTGTGAAATCTTCCATATACCATACATCAGAATGGAGACTGCATCCGTAGTCATAATTGTGAATACAGAACTCAAAAAAACTGAGTGGAAGACCGTGATTGTCGATACAGAGAGGAGAATCCTTGACTGCTTGATACATTCCGGCTGCGAGGCGCATGGATCGGTGTGTGCTTTCACAATTGAGGTAACCGCGTGCAAACGGTTCAAGCTTGGTTTTGAATTGGTACATATACGTTTCCTTTCAATGAAGAAAATTGAATTTGAAGCAAAAGGTGTAATATCGTTTGGATTTTGAAGGATGCTGCTTCAATGGATCAATGTGATGTGCGTGCGATCACATTTTTCTGTAATTCAGAAGAAAGATCGACAAACCGATCACAGAATCCTCCGACGCGGACGATCAGATCGCCGTGATCCTCAGGATGGACTTGTGCATCCAAAAGATCCTCTTGAGAAACAACCGTGGCCGTCATCATCTGACCACCTCTCTCAGCAAAGGATTTCCAAAGGGAACAGAAAACGTGTTCGCCTTCCTTCGATGCAAAGACGGACTTATCAAATTTGACATTGAGAATGAAGCCGCTTCCGGGAAGCGTATGGTCGAATTTCAGGCAGGAATTGATGAGCGCAGTGGGACCGTTTTCGTCGCGTCCGGGCGTTGCACCGATCGAATCGGCAAAAAGTGTTTCACCGCGCTTTTTGCCGTTTGGCAGTGCACCGGTCCACACACCGTATTCAGGTGCTTCAACGAACGGAGAACACCCGCCGCTGAAATGTCCGCCGCGGAAGGTTTCAATTGTTAAAAGACGGCTGTTGAAGTGATTGACGATGTCGGCGGCGATATCATCGACGTAAGCAATGTCATTGCCAAATCGCAGCTTGGAGTTCTTGAGAAAATGATACATCGCATCATAACCCTCGAAATTTTTGTTGATCGCATCAACAAGCTCCTCCATGGTATAGCGCTTTTCCTCGTATACATATTTTTTGATCGCTGCAAGGGAATCGGCAGCATCGGCAATACCTTCTGCAAGAATTTGACCGTTTCCGTAAAGGGGGCCACGATTCTTATAATCAAGTCCCTTCTCAATACAACCCTCGATCAGAATTGAGCGGAATGGTTGCGGCGCTTCAACAGCATAATACCGCTGGAAACGGTTGCAGCCGTCGGTACAATTATCGATGAGATAGTCAAGCTGACGGATAACGGCAGCGTAAAAATCGTCAAATGCTTCGAAGGAGCAGGGATCTCCTGTTTGAATAGAGATGCTGTTTCCGGTAACACCCGAAATACCGTTATGCAGTGCAAGCTCGACTGCCCGTGCGATATTTACCTGACCATCCTCAAGGCCCATATGACTCTTTCCCGGGATATCGATCTGGTTGCACCCGTTCATAACATAAGTATGTGCGTCTGCCTTTGGAATACCGAGTCGGTCGAGCGCTGCCAGAACTGCATCGTCGTTATAAAGACCGGGCAATCCGGTACCCGATTTCAGTGCTTCATAAGTTGCCTTGATGAGCTTCTCGGGTGTGTTTTTATGTCTGCGCAGTGTCACGTTCGGTGTGTGATACTTATAGGTTTTGATCAGGTCAAGAATCTCATAGGTGAGATCATTTGTCAGATCATTGCCGTTTTCATCCGAACCGGAAAGGCAGATATTCCAAACGCGGTAATCGTGGAAGAACTCCCAAAGACGCTCAAGTGCCTTGCGGCGGACCTTGGGATCGGTTACCTTCCAAAGATCATAAAAGAACTGATCGATGTGTCCGGGGGAATCGACATCATCCAAGGTAAACGTCATGACATAGACAATGCAAGCCTCGACAAAATCACGGCAGGGGAGCTTTGGTGCGTGATCGAAGGTTCTGATAATATTCTCAAGAAGCTCAATCCGTTCTGGATCGGTTGCATTTTTCAGTTCATCTGCTGCAATTGCGGACAGGCGTTCACCTGTTATATCCAAAGCATCGAGTATGATGATCAATGCGTCGTAAAAGTCATTGTCGAAGCCTTCTTTGCCGCGATTGATAGCACGGTACTTTTCGATCTTTTCTCTGTAATGGTCGGTACCGTACAAGAATATTCCCTGAAAATCTGGAACGGAATGTCCAAGCCACGATGCGGAAAAGGCTGCAAGCTCCTTACGCAGTAATTGTTGTTCCTTTGTGAGGACAAGATTCAGATCAAGGTCATCAGAGGTTGTCAAATAGGGCTGCATCAGCTGATGGATCTCCGCAAGCGCTTCTTTTTCTTCCGGATGCTCCGCGATGTAATCGTCGTAGCGCCAGGAATCATATGCGACTCCGTCTCCGTATGAGAAATAGTGCAGACATTCACCGACCTTGTAGCAGGGAAAACCGTTTCGGTCGATGGTAAGAGAGGTCTCCTTTTGTGCCAGGTACATACCGGCTGCGGTCTTCTTGCCCTTGTGATTGGATTCGCAGTTCAGAAAACCGCGTGCGAATGGTTCAGCTTTTGTTTTGAAATGATACATAATAGAGTACTCCTTTCCGGGGATAGGTATAGGATACGGACAGAGGCTTCACAGAAAATCAGTGAGAGGTACGTGCGATGACGTTTGCCTGCTGATCACGGTTGAGGTCGACGAAATAGTCACAGTAACCGCCGACGCGAACAATCAGATCGCGGTGATTCTCCGGGTGGATCTGTGCATCCAGAAGCTCTTTCTCCGAAACAACTGTTACAGTCATCATCTGGCCGCCGCGTTCAAAGTACGAACGCCAGAGAGAGAGGAATGTTTCACGTCCCTGAGAAGAATTGAAAATGGACTTATCGAACTTGATGTTCAGGATAAAGCCGCTTCCGGGAAGTGTATGGTCAAAATTCAGGCAGGAATTGATGAGCGCGGTAGGACCGTTTGTGTCAAATCCGGGCGTTGCTCCGATGGAATCCGCGATCAGAGTCTCGCCGCGCTTTTTGCCGTTCGGCAGTGCTCCGGTATCCATACCGAAATAGGATGCATTTACAAAAGGGGAGCACCCGCCACTGAAGAAACCGCCGCGGAAGGTCGGTGTCTTCAAAAAGTAATGATGGCAGTGGTCAACAAGGTCAGCTGCGATCTTGTCAACATACGGAATGTCATTGCCGAACTTGAGATG
>JAFQMO010000025.1 GCA_017414385.1 Clostridia bacterium | reverse complement strand
GTGCCGCAGTACCGCACCAGATGGCAAGCATCATGAATGCAAATGCATCCCATCCGTCTGAGAGGATCGCTATACCTGCGAATATGATCGCGGCAAGCAGCACAATAACGGTCGGGATCAGACGAATGAACGTCCTCTTTGCTTTGAAGCAGCAAAGCAGCTGCAGGAGCATGGCAATAATGGAAAGGATCAAAACAACGACCTCTGTTTTGATATCAAGAGAACCGATATGAATCATGACGTTCCTCCTTTTCGAGCTTGTCAAATGCGTTTACTTACGTGGATGTATCCGTTTTCCTGCGGTAAGAACACATAGAGCGGACAAATGTCCGCTCTATATAAGAAATTCTTATTTCTTTCCGAAAAGACCGCCAAGCGAACCGAGCTTGTCGCCGAGATTGTCAATGACATCGCCGATATCGTCAATATCGTCAATTGCGATCTTTGCTTTGATTCCGTCAACGATAGATTTGATCTGATCGTCCGGAAGATCGATACCGATCAGTTTTTCAACTGCCTTGATCGGATCCTTTTTGAAGGAAGCCAGCAGCTGCTCATCAGATGTGATCTTTTTCACAAGCTCTTCAATTTTTTCCTTAATATCCATGTTTTGTGATACTCCTTTTCATGCAGCATAAATTGGATGGAACAATTTTCCATTTGTATTATAACACAAATACGATCGGAATTCAAGCGTTTGCATCGGATTTTCCAAAAACGTCACAGTGTTTATTCCGCTTGATCGGTGATACGTGTAAGCGTGACGATCTCCTCGACACCGTCCTCGAGGGCATATACGGACATCGTATCTCCCTTGACTGTCATTTCGGCATATGTTCCGGCTTCAACCTCTCCGTCATCATAGGTGATGTTGAATAATATGCAGCTGCTGCCGTCGAATGAATAAGAAAAGTTGAACTGCAGCTCGTCAAGGATCACTTTCTTGCCCGTGTTATCTTCGTAAAAATAGAAGAAGCAATCGTTCATGTCGGTAAGTGCCTCACCGTTGACGATACACTCTGTAATCTTCCAGGTGCCGATGATAGATGCAGGACCATCTTCTGTTTTACGGCATCCGAAAAACAGGGAGATACACAGCATCGGCAGGATGAGCATGAGGATGGCACGACGCGCCGTTCGGTTTTTCATGGAAACAGCCTCCTTATACGGCAAAAATGAGATCAAACAAAAAGAGCACCTGCATCGGCAAGTGCTCTCCTGGTGCCGGTGGCGGGGGTCGAACCCGCACACCATCGCTGGCAAAGGATTTTGAGTCCTCCTCGTCTACCAATTCCAACACACCGGCAAAAATGATTTGATTGCATCGAAACGCAAGTGAAACGTCTCAATGGATATATTATAACATATCAAAATAAAAAAATCAAGAGTTTTTTTGAAAAAGATATATGGATTTCGGTATGCGTTGATGCCGTTGTGTGGACGTTTTGATAAAAAATGCTTCAGTGCTTTACATTCCTTCGATTCTATGTTATAATACAGGTAATTGAGACGGGATGGGGGTGCGATGATGTCCGAGAGTAATCACAGTGCGCATGGTTCAGTGCGGTTTTGGATGAAAAGGACGGCGATGGCCGCACTCCTGCTTTTGAGTATGCTCCTTTGGGGATGCGGCTCCGTCGATGGAGGGCGATCCTCTCAGGACGGAATATTGATCATTCCGGGGACATCTCCGACGGTATGCAGCACCGCAGAGACAGATACCGACAGCATTGCCCAAACGACGTCACTTCCCGAGGACTCGGGGGAGGACACTGTCGCTGTGACGGGCGAAGGCAGTGTTCCTTTGGATATCGATTTGGCAGATACGGACATTTACGTGGAACAGGCGGAAAGGCTTTTGCTCGATGAATCGTTTGCGGCGCTTCTGTCAAAGGCAGGCGGAGATCCTAAGGCTGCACTTCCGTATATAACGGCACTTCTTTGTTACATGGATCTGCACGGAGAGGGAACACGGATTCCCGAAGACACGGATGCGGACGGGATGACGGTGTATTGGACTGCCGGAGGTTCTGTGTGGCATGAAGAGAAGAGCTGCAGTGCACTTGCCAACTCCAAGAATATTCTCAGCGGCTCTGTGAATGAAGCACGGCTTGCGGGGAAAAATCGGGGTTGTAAGCGTTGTACGGACGGCGGATAATTTGTTTACATATACGAAGAAGATATTTTTGATAAATTTATTGTATTTTTTGCTATAATGTGGTATACTGTAAAAGGATATTTTGTTTTTGGGAAAGGAAATGATTGACAACATGAGCAAGCATAGCAGACGCCGCCGGCAAAAGGATCGCGTCGGAATGATGATCGTTGCGCTTTCCACTGTATGCATGGTATTGATCCTGGTGGTTTTTTTCGCTGTTGCAATGGAAAAAGCACCGGATCCCGCGCCAAAGGATCCTGTGAGTTCCGATACACAAAAGGTGCCGACAGATACGGCGAACGATGGTACTGATGCAGATCCGATGTCTTCTGAAAAAAACACGCAAACACCGACACCATCGGATACGGAAGACACGGAGAACACAGAGGATACAACTGAGCCTCTCACAGCGCAGATAACGGAAAATATCGATACGACAACCCCTCCGACAGTCGATGTTCATTATAATGAGGAGCTGCTGAAGCAGGTCGTTCCCGCAGAAGCGCAGGCACCTGAAGGTTACGTCGACAGCCTTGTCTTTTACGGCGATTCCACAACGCATGGCATGAAGGCATATAAGGTGTTCGGTTCCCGCGATACCAAGCAGGTCTGGACACCCACAAGCGGCACGCTGGCGCTGTTCCGCGCGTCAACGGATCTGATCTATGATCCCAACACCCAAACCGAGAAGTCCTTGTCGGATCTTTGTGCATCCACAAAGCCGAAGTATCTGATTATGACGCTCGGTGTAAACGGCGTTTCCTCTATGGGAGAGGATTGGTTCAAGGCGGATTATCAGAATCTGATCAATATTATAAGGAAGGCATCTCCTGATACGAAGCTGATCCTTCAGTCGATCTTTCCCGTTGCACGCTCCTATGCCAATCAAACGGCGATCAACAACACAAAGATCTGCCAGGCAAATGAATGGATCGTTGAGCTTGCTGCACAGAACGGTCTTCCGTATCTGAATACTTACTCTGTTTTGGTCGGTGCTGACGGATATCTCCCCGAAACGTATCAAAACGGTGACGGTATGCACTTCAACGAGATCGGCTTTGCCGCTGTTATGGATTACGTAAAAACGCATCCCTGTACATGATCGGAGATCTGCTTAGGATCCCGTAATCATAAATATTTCAACGAAAGAAAGGAACTGTATATGAAAATGAATGCAAAAAGATTGACTGCACTTGTGCTTGGCCTGCTTTGTCTGATTTCCATGCTTGCGCTTTCTGCGTGCGGCGGTGATGACGGCGAGGGAAAAGAGACTGTTGATCCCAATAAGGAGCCTGCGACGCTGGAGAGCATCTACACTGCTGTTTCTGCTGTCGTTCCCAATTCCGATAAGCTCGTTGATGCTGCGGATACCTATCTTTCCGGCTTCTTTGGTGCTGCACCCGAGGATTTTGCAAGCTATAAGATCGTAAATCAGTCTATGTCCACATCCATCGACGAGATCGGTATTTTTGAGGCAAAGTCTGCTGAGGATGTGAAGAAGCTGGAGAAGATGGTAGACGATTTCTTCGATTTTTATGAGAGTCTTTGGAATGATGACTACCTGGAGGAGGAATATCCCAAGCTGAAGAATGCAGAGCGTGTCACCTCCGGCAATTTTGTTATGTATGTGATCCTCGATGACGATGCACGTGCAGATGCGATCACGGCATTTGAGAATGCAACCAAATAATTCAAAAAGATACAGAGCTTGTGTTCCCTTGGGCGCACAAGCTCTGCTTTTTTTCTTCGTTATTCTTCGTCGTCATCAAGCGAGGGCAGCGGCTCGGTCAGGAGCGGCTCAGTGCTTCTTTTTCTGACGGGGGTACGCTTGAGCAGGTCATAGCGGAATTTTTTGCAGCGCCATGCGGCGGAAACAACGCCGTGATGGCAGCAAAGCACCTCTTCGTCGTCTCTCAGCGGCGAAGCGTGCTCACAAACCGCACATACCTCGGTAATATCATAGTTTTCCTTTTGATCCTTTGTCAGCTTGAACAAGATAAAGTCCTCCGATCTTGAAAATAGAGATGGGTCAGTGGATGAGAAGCCGTGTTTCTTCGGGTGTATGCGCTGTCTCATAGGATGAAAAATACATTTCGAGGATATCCGTGCATCTGGTTGCGATGATCTTCGGCGGGTATACAGAGGAAACCTCTTCCTCTGTGACATTGAGAAATGCTTTCAGATTGCTCATGTGGTATCCCTGGATCCCCACGCGAAAGCAGTCATCATCACAGATGCTTTTTCCTTTGTAGGTGAAGGACTCGATGCTTTGTCTGCTTCGGTCATATTCTACGAAAAGACCTCTTGATAATTGGTAAAACTCGGTACGCGAAACAAAAGCTTCCTCTCTCAGCATATAACGGATCATGGTCCGCAGCTGCTGCCCCGAAACATAGATACGAAAAATCTCGTCGTTGAAGGGGAAGGTTTCGAGGATGTCACGGTAGATGACGGTCGGCCCAAGCTCCGACGTACGAATGCTTCCCGACCCGAGCAGCATGATATCCAGATCAAGGACCTCGCAGAACGCATCGGCAAGAAGCTTTCCGAGCGAGGTTTCCGCATTGCGGACGGGATGGGTGTACTGCTGGCCAAGATCTGCGATCACGCGGTTATACTTTGCATCAGTCTGTACCCTGTATCGCTCGACCACCGTTTCCATCTGAGGGTTTGGTTGACAGTGAGGACTGGCGATGGGGATCAATGACCATGTAAAGGATGACATACGGTTTGTGCTTGTGTCGATCTCAGCCTCCAGGCGTCCGATCTGTGCAGTACCGTGCGCAGCATGAAGAATGGGGATACCGTTGATGCAGACAGGACTGCTCATAACTGTGTGACTGTGGCCGCCGATGATCAAATCCACGCCCCAAGCGGGATCGAGTGCGGCAGCGAGGGAACGATCGGCATCGATGCCGATGTGTGTCAAAACGACGGTGAGATCAATGTCCTCTTTTTGATGCGCAAGACAGATGCTGCCGATCTCCGCTGCTTCATCGGTGACATCGATAAGAGAACCGACAAGCCTTTCGCGTTTTGTTTGCGCAAGCACATCCTCTGTCAGAACACCGATGAAGAGGATCTTCATCTCGTCCGTCTCTAATACGATATGTGAGTGAAAGAGTCTCGTACTGTTGATGGTCAGATACATATTGGCGTTGATGATCGGAAATGCGGCACATTTCTCGATGAAAAGAAGATGCGCGATTCCGTAATCGACCTCGTGATTCCCGAGCGTGACCACATCCGGTGCCAGAACATTCAGGATCTCAATGGTGGAGATCCCGCGGTATTCGCTGTCGATGATGGAGCCGCGGAACATATCGCCGGAGATGGTGTACAAAACATTTTTTTCTTCCTTGCGGACACGGTTGATGTAATCGGAGAGCAGAGAAACGCCGCCAATACAATGCCCGTCGGCAGATTGTCTGGGCAGAAAGTCGCCGTGAAGGTCATTGGAATGAAGAATGACGATTTTTTTTGATGACATAGGCGTTCCCCTCCTTCCGGTGTTTCTGTTTTTTATATGACTACATATATTATAGCCGATTTTTTTCGTTTTGGCAATGTTATTTTTCAAAAATGCAGCGTTTTTTTGCTGCTTGTTTGACGTAGGTCACAAAAAAGGACGGAGAACCTCCGACCAAGGACACATTTTTTACGAATTTCAAAAAAAAAACAGACAAATTATCAAAAAGGTATTGATTTTTTTTGCAAATTGTGGTATCATTATTACTACTGTGAATTTGAATGTAAAGAGGTGCGAAAACTATGAAGCAGGCTATTCATCCCGATTATAAAGAGTGTACAATTACCTGTGCATGCGGCGAAGTCGTAAAGACCAGATCCACAAAGGGTGATTTGCGCGTTGAAATTTGCTCGAAGTGCCATCCGTTCTTCACCGGCAAGCAGAAGTTTGTCGATGCCGGCGGTCGTGTCGACAAGTTCAAGAAGCGTCTCAGCATGTCGGCTAAAACAAAGTAAGCCGTTTTGTATTACCGATAAGATGGGTGTCAATCGTCCTTGCACGAGACACCCTTTTTATTTTCTTTTTGACTGATTGGAGGTGTTGAAGTGAATGACATATTGGTAGGGGGAGAGCAGGCGGTGTCGGCGATCCTTGTCGGATTGATCACGCGTGGAATCGATGAGCACGAATGTGAAATTTCCATGGACGAGCTGGAACGTCTTCTGGATACTGCAGGCGGTACGGTCTATGCAAGAATGGTGCAGGCAAAGGATTCTCCCGATGTGCGGACCTGTATCGGCTCGGGTAAGGTCGAGGAGCTTGCCTCGCTTTGTAAGGACGGCGGTGTTTCGCTTGTTGTATTTGACTGTGACCTTTCTCCTGCGCAAATCAAAAATCTGGAAAAGGCGCTGGATGCGGACGGTAATATACGTGTTCTTGATCGAAGCATGCTGATTCTGGATATCTTTGCGCTTCACGCAACGAGTGCGGAGGGTAAATTGCAGGTTGAGCTTGCACAGCTGAAATATACGATCCCGAGACTTTTTGGACGAGGCACCGAGATGTCACGTCTGGGCGGCGGTATCGGTACGCGCGGTCCCGGTGAATCTAAGCTGGAAAGTGACAAGCGTCATATCAAGCGTCGCATCGCAGCCTTGGAGGAGGATATCCGTGCGTTGGAGGCAGTACGTGCCACCCAAAGAAAGCAGCGCGAAAAATCGGGACTATCCAAGGTCGCAGTCGCCGGGTATACCAATGCAGGGAAATCAACACTTCTGAATGCATTGACGGGAGCCGGCATTTTGGCGGAGGACAAGCTGTTTGCGACGTTGGACCCGACGACCCGTAAGTTCGTTCTTCCCGATACAACAGAGATTTTGCTGACAGATACGGTCGGCTTTATCCGAAATCTGCCGCACCATCTGATCAGTGCCTTTCGTTCAACGCTGGAGGAGGTGCTTTACGCGGATGTGATCCTTGTGGTTCTTGACTATTCGGATCCTGAGTGTGATGCGCAGCTTGCCGTAACGACACAGCTTATCTCCGAGCTTGGCGCGGGAGAGAAGCCGATCGTTTATGCGCTGAATAAATGTGACCGTATTCCTCACGGAACGATGTGCCCAAGGGATGTCGATCGGAATCGTGCCGTCGAGATTTCCGCACTTACGGGAGAGGGCCTTGATGCTCTTGTTTCTGTACTCTCCGAGGTTATCCGCGAAGGAAAACGGGATACATGGTTCCGATTCTCTCACGCCGATCAGGGACGCGCCTCGCAACTATATAAAAATGCATCGGTGCTGCGCGCGGAGTACCTGGAGGATGGTGTATATCTTCTCGCAACGGTCGATAAGAAAACCATGGGAATGCTTGCCGATTATATCACGGAGGCTCCTGAACTCTTGGACGAGGAGCTGGTGTGATGGCATCGGATGAATTGTATATAACATTGGAGAGGGAAGCATCCGCTTCCTTTGTCGAGAAAAAGTCTGAGTTTATCGGATATGCTGCCCCCTGCAAAACGGAGGAGGATGCGCTTGCCTTCATTGCCCGTATCCGAAAAAAGCATGCGGATGCGCGTCATAACGTTTATGCGTATATGTTAAAGGAAAATAACATTGCACGCTTTACCGATGACGGCGAGCCGCAGGGAACGGCAGGTCTTCCTGTGCTTGATATTATCAGAAAAACAGGATTTACCGATGCATGTATTGTCGTCACGCGTTATTTCGGCGGAGTTCTGCTTGGGACGGGAGGACTCGTGCGTGCTTATTCCCACGCAGCCAAGCTTGCGGCGGAAGAGGCACACATCATTACGTATGAGCGCTTTGCGGTATGTGACATCATCTGTGATTATGCGGATTATGATAAGATACGGTCCGGACAGGCATTATACGGTATCGTGGTTGACGGTGTCGAATATGCGCAGGATGTGACACAGCATATCGCGATCCGTGCATCGGAGTATAACGATATGTGTCTTGCGCTGACCGAGCTCACAAACGGTGCCGTTTTGATCGAGAGAACGGGCGACCGTTACGATTACCTGAAAAATGAATCATCTTGCAGAAAAACGTCCGATTGAGGTATTTCCTCGGACGTTTTTTGATGTCTTACGTAAAATTATCGGACTTTTGAAAAAGTTAGAAAAATTTTTTGATGAAAAAAAGGGTTTTCGGAATCTTCGTGCGTATTTTAATAATGTAACGATATATTTGACGTGAAAGGGGAGATGAGTTATCGCATTACCGGATGGCTTTATTGAAGAATTAAAATTCCGCTGTGACATCGAGAGTGTGATATCATCCTACGTCTCCTTGAAGCGTGCGGGCTCCAATCTTGTCGGATTGTGTCCTTTTCATAATGAAAAATCACCGTCGTTTACGGTCTTTCCCGCGACAAAAGGCTTTTATTGCTTTGGATGCGGTGTTGGCGGAGATGTGATCACGTTTGTGATGAAGGCAGAAAATCTTGACTATATTGGCGCAATTACTCATCTTGCAAAGCGTTGCGGTATGGAAATGCCGGAAAACGATTTTCAGAAAAACGATCCCAATGCTGTGAAGAAGAGCAGGATCTATGCGATGAATCGCGATGCGGCTCGCTTTTTCCATGATATGCTTTCAAGACCGGAGGGGGCAGCAGGGCTTGCGTATCTGCGTTCACGCGGTCTGACCGATGCGGTCATACGAAGGTTTGGACTTGGCTTTGCACCGGATGATTTTCATTTGCCGAAGCCGCTTTTTGTTGATCATATGCACAGGCTCGGTTATACGGATCGGGAGCTTGAGGCAGGCTTTTTGGTGAAATTTTCGCAAAACAAGCGTCCTTATCCTCTGTTCCGTAACCGTGTGATGTTTCCTGTCATCGATACAACAGGAGAGGTTGTGGCATTTGGCGGACGTGTTATGGATGATTCCAAGCCGAAATATCTCAATTCCTCTGATACGCCTGTTTTCAAAAAGAGCAGGAATCTGTTCGCATTGAATCTCGCACGGCATAGCTGTGCGGAGCGCATCGTCCTCTGCGAGGGCTATATGGATGTCATCGCGGTCCACGCGGCAGGCGTTCCCTGTGCGGTTGCTACACTCGGTACGGCGATCACTGCGGAGCAGGCACACATCATGGCACGTTATACAAAGGAGGTCGTGATCGCTTATGATATGGATGCTGCAGGAAGGACTGCGGCGGAAAAAGCGATCCGTCTTTTGGACAGTGTCGGTGTCAAAACGAAGATCTTGAAATTGGACGATGCAAAGGATCCCGATGAATACATACGGAGGTTCGGCGCAGATAAGTTTCGACTGCGTTTGAATGACAGCGAAAATCAATTTGATTACCGATGCAATACGATCATTTCCGCACACAATCTTGAAGACTTCAACGATCGGATGGCTTGTATTTCGGAGCTGACCAAATTGCTTTCGACCCTGCATACGGATGTGGAACGTGATATCTATATCGGACGCTTGTCGGAGAAGCTGAAGGTGAGTCCGGAAAGTCTTAAAAACGATGTGGTCCGACTGCGTAAACGCACCGTGAAGCAGGAGGAGAAGAATGCCCTGAAAAAGGAATTGCAAAAATCCGAGGGATACGGAGACCGTATCAATCCCGAGAAGGTCGGAAATCGGCTCGCGGCGAGTGCCGAGGAGGTCATTCTCGGTATACTTCTTCTGTATCCTGAGAATCTGCGCGGGATCACTGAGGACACCGCAGTGCGGCGAGGTCTTTGCGAGGACGACTTCATGACATCCTTTAACCGGAGGGTGTTCTCGTTTTTGCGAGAGCAGATGCTGCAGAGAGGCGCTTTTGATATTGGTTATCTCGGACAGTCCTTTGGCGATGACGAGATCGGAAGGATCGTCGGGATGCAGGTGGCAAGGAGCCGACTGACAAAAAACGATATGGACGTGCTGGAGGAAATGCTGGGCGTTCTTCGGGCGGAGAAATCCAAGCGTACAGAGGAAAACTCACTGGATGCCCTGCGTGCGATGATCGAGCGAAAAAAGACGGCGGGGACGACAGGTGAGTGATGCCGTTTTTACAAAAACGGGACGGCGGATGAATATCTGCAAATTTTGTACCGGATGACAGAAAACGATATACTTTAGGAGAATTCATGATGAATTGGAAGCTTTTGATTTTGCTTATGCTGACCGTAGGCTATCTTTACCGGATGATACTCCATATCATTCAATACCATTCTGCGAACAATCCCACACCTGCCAATGTGGCTGACGTTTATGACGGGGAAACCTATCAGCGATGGAAGAGCTATAACGGGGAAAAATGCCGTCTGAGCATATTTTCGCTGATCGTATCCTATGTACTGATGCTGGTTTTGCTCTGTACCAATGCATACGCCGCCTTTTCGGCATTGTTTCCGTCCAATATCTATATGCAGCTGATTGCTGTCCTGCTTTTTCAAACAGTACTCTCTGCGGTGATCGATCTTGGCTTTAACTATGCGGAAACGATGGTCATCGAGGGAAAATACGGCTTCAATCGCTCTACACTCAGGACCTTTGCTGTTGATCAGATTCGTTCGCTGATCCTTGAGCTGCTGATCTCTATCGGTCTTGTCTGTATCCTGGCTGCGCTTCACGGTGCAATGGGGGACTGGATGATCCTGCTTTTTACAGCGGTGATCTTCTGTTTTACGATGATCATTTCTTTTCTCTATCCGATTTTCAGCCGCATGAGCAACAAATTCGTTCCCTTGGAGGATGGTGAGCTGAAGGAACGCTTGATGGGGCTGCTGACCAAGCACGGTTATCATGTCAAAGCCATTGAGGTCATGGATGCGTCCAGACGTACTACCAAATTGAATGCCTATTTCACCGGCTTTGGAAAAATGAAAACCATTGTGCTCTATGACAATTTGATCAACGCGATGTCCACCGATGAAATATGCGCAGTCTTCTCCCATGAGCTGGGACACGGTTTGCATAAAGATGTTCTCAAAATGCAGATCATGAATTTGGGTAATATGTTGGTGATGGCAACGTTGGTGTGGCTTGCGGTACGTGAGCCGCTGCTGCACACAGCCTTTGGATTTGATGGGGTAAACTACGGCTTTGCTTATGTTCTGTTGAATATTGGACTTGGCCTGATCCAGCCTCTGACCGGTATGCTGATCGGTGCGTACAGCCGTTTTGCGGAATTTCGTGCCGACCGTCAGGCAGCAGAGGAAGGCTATGGCGCGGCTTTGGTGACCGGATTGAAAAAGTTGGCAAAGGAAAACTTTGCGGATCTTTCGCCCTCACGGGTGATCGTTGTGCTTGAATACAGCCATCCGCCGCTGAGTGCACGTATCGATGCGCTGGAAAGTATTGCCAAAGAATGATCACGATTCGATTTTGTGTTCCTGCGGCCGTACATATCTGAATCATACTGTGTGCGGAGCTTTCTCCGGTGCCTGATTTGTGGAAATCATGGCCACGGCGGGAAAACAAAAAGATAATTGGAATAAAATAAAGGAAAAGCGGTTGCTTTTCTGTATCGGAAAGGATATAAATATGACAATTTCTCAGATGGAAGAACTGGAAATGACTGAGGTGGAACAGACACTTGAAGCAAAGGAATCGACCGATGATCTGAATGCAGCTGATGAGACGGCTGATGCAGAAAATGTCGAATCCAATGAAAAAGACGCAGGCACACAGCCGAAGGAGAAGGGAAATGTGATCAAGGAATTGATCAGACGAGGCAAAGCAAAGGGCAGCCTTTCTCAGTCGGAGATCATGGAAGAGCTTGAGGATGTTGAGTATGACATTGAGCAGATTGAAAAGCTCTATGAAACACTCGAAAATATGGGAATCGATATTACCGGTTACATGGATTCCCCCGACTTTGAGATCGAAAACGAGGTCGCACAGCTGGAGTCTGCGGAGGAAATGGAAAAGATGCTGATCCAGGAGGGATTGGCGATCGATGACCCTGTCCGTATGTATCTGAAGGAGATCGGAAAGGTTCAGCTGCTCAACTCGGAGGAGGAGCTGGTTCTTGCGGAGGCTATGTATGACGGAAAACGTGCGAAGGATGAGCTTGCCCATGCGGAAAAGCATGGTATCGTTCTCGATGAGGAAAAAATCTCGGAGCTCAAGAAGCGTTCCAAGAAGGGTGTCAATGCGGAAAAGCAGCTCGTGGAATCCAACCTGCGTCTGGTTGTATCTGTTGCAAAGCGTTATGTTGGTAAGGGAATGTTTTTCCTTGATCTGATCCAGGAGGGTAATCTCGGTCTGATCAAAGCAGTGGATAAGTTCGACTATAAAAAGGGATATAAGTTTTCTACCTATGCAACATGGTGGATCCGCCAGGCAATCACGCGCGCCATTGCAGATCAGGCAAGAACGATCCGTATTCCGGTACACATGGTAGAGACGATCCATAAGGTCTCCCGTGTTTCCAGACAGCTTCTTCAGGAGCTGGGGCATGAGGCGAGCGCAGAGGAGATCGCAGCCGAAATGGATATGAGTCCCGATAAGGTTCGCGAGATCATGAAGATTGCGCAGGATCCGGTCTCACTGGAAACACCGATCGGTGAGGAAGAGGACAGCCATCTCGGTGACTTTATTGAGGATGATACCTCTCCTGCACCGGCGGAAGCAGCATCGTATACATTGCTTCGCGAACAGCTGTGTGAGGTTCTCAGTACGCTGACACCCCGAGAGGAGGAGGTCCTTAAGCTTCGCTTTGGCTTGAAGGACGGTCGTACCCGTACATTGGAGGAGGTCGGAAAGGTCTTTAATATCACAAGAGAACGTATCCGTCAGATCGAAGCAAAGGCGCTTCGTAAACTCCGTCATCCCAGCCGCTCAAAACGTTTGAAAGATTATTTGGACTGAATTTTCGTATAAAATACCCATATTTTGATGTTGTTTTTTGAGTTTTATTGGAAATAAGAATAAAATTATGGGTAAAATAGCAAAAGAAGAACGGATCTTTTTGTACTAATTGTACACACAAAAACTTTTTTGTCCAAAAATGTCTTGTTCTTTTGCAGAGAAATCAACGTCGATTCGGTCGTTGAAGCAAAATATGTCTTGACATAAGTGTGATTTTGGTGTAAAATATAACAGTACATCATATCTCTATTGTTAAATAGGAGGATTTTTTCGTATGAAGAAGAAACTAATCAGTCTCTCGTTGCTTGCAGGTATGTTGATGTCTGCAATGACCGGCTGTTCTCTCGGCGGCAACGATGAAATTGATGAAGATGATCTTGTTGAGCAGGTTGATACCAGAACAACAACAATTTCACTGACCGCTATTACCGGAGAAAATACGACTGCAGAAGCGATTGCGGCTGTTCAGGATGCAATGAATGCGTTGACAAAGAAAGAATATAAGACACAGGTTATTCTCCAGCTGAAGACAGCTGATGAATATGAAGCGTTTGTTGCTTCCCAGATTGAAAAGATCGAGGCTGAAGAAGCTGCTGCAAGAGAAGCAGCTGCAAAGAAAAGAGCCGAGGAAAAGGCAAAAAAAGAAGCGGAAAAGGAAGCAAACAAGAATAAGAAAAAGCGTTCGAAATGGGTAACTACTACCAAGGCGCCGGTTGAGTCCACAGAGCCTGATACACAGGAAATGGAGACCGACGAATATGGACGTGAGGTCGCTGCATATCCGGAGCTTGAAGGTACCAGCCTTGATATTCTGTTCATTACAGATTATGAGATGCTCGTTGAGTATGCATATGCGGGATATCTCCAGCCCTTGGACAACTCGTTGGAGAGTGATTCTAAGATGTTGAATAAGTACATTTATCCGACGATCCTTCAGTCCGGACAGGTTGACGGTGTTACATATGCGATCCCGAACAACCATGTCATTGGCGAGTATACCTATTTGCTCGTTGATAAGGAGCTTGCCGATAAATATGGCTTTGATGCTGCATCTGTAACCGCTTTGACCGATTGCGAGGTGTATCTTGATGCCGTTAAGGCGGGCGAGTCGGATGTTATGCCGATCAATACAACGGATATTGATGTTCCCTATCTGTTGACGGTTGCTCCCGAGGTTTCTTTTGTCGGTACGATCATTTCCTCTGATTTTGACGATCGTTCCAAGATGATTCCTCAGCTTTTGTTCGAGGATCCGAGATTTGTCAATCATGAAGCCTTGGTCGATAAGCTGGAGCAGGGTGGTTATGCCGGCGAGGCGGATCGTTATGCACTTGAAGTTCGTTCCGGTTATATCACAACTCCCGAGGATGAAAATTGGGAAGAGAACTATTACGTAATTGAGCTTGAAAAGCCGGTATGTACACATGAGAATATTTACCGCGGTATGTTTGCCGTTTCCTCTTATGCAAGTGATCTTGGCAGATGTATGGAGATCATTACCATGATCAACACCAATCCGGCTCTCCGTAATACCTATGCATTCGGTGTTGAGGGTGTGAACTATGAGTTCAACGAAAACGGCACTGTTCATATGCTGAATGATGATTGGTCTATGGATTTCTTCCACTCCGGTAACACGTTGATCGGTGCTGCTCCCGAGACTTTGCCTGTAAACTATGGCGAGATCGGTGTTCTTCAGAACAATGAGACCATTGTAAGTCCGTATTATCTGTGGTATTACGAAAATGAGGTAACCGCGCCGTTGCTTGATCAGTATCTTACAACAGAGGCACCTTACGTAGAACGTTGGGAAGCTTCCGGTGATAAAGTGACTGATGCGGCTACCATCCTTTTCGATATCAAGAGAGATTTCACAAGTGCCATCAATAAATTGCTCAAGTACAACAATATTGATGGATTTGTTTCAACATACTTGACTCATTACGACAATTATTTTGCCGGTTGATCGTCATAGTTGTTGTTCATAACACAAATGATTCGAAGGTGAGGGCAGTTTCTGTCCTCACTTTTTTGAGGGAGGAAACATATGAGTATTTCCATGTTCATGCCTGTTGATATACGCGGCGGCAAGGACTGTATCAAGCAAAATGCATCGTGCTTTGCTTTAGGATCACATGCGCTTCTTGTTACAGGACGTCATTCCGCAAAGGTTTCCGGCGCGCAGGATGATGTGATCTCTGTTCTTGAGACACTTGGCATATCTTATACCGTTTACGATAAGATCGGTGAAAATCCCTTGGTTTCTGTCTGTTATGACGGCGGACAGCTGGCCGCATCCGTCGGTGCGGATTTTATCATCGGTATCGGCGGCGGAAGTGCAATGGACGCATCCAAGGCCATTGCTGCCTACGCAGCGAATCCTGCATTGGCACCGATGGCTATTTACACGGAGAAGCGTGCTCCCTCGTTCCCGATCATCCTGGTTCCGACGACAGCAGGTACGGGTAGTGAAGCAAACGCGTATGCGGTATTGACCGTTGACGGCGCAGATAAGAAACAAACCTTTACAGACAGAGAAAATTCTTATGCAAGGTACGCGTTTCTCGATGAAAGGTATCTTCAGTCACTTTCGGAGTCGTACATGATCAGCTGTGCATTGGATGCCTTTGCACACTGTGCGGAATCGTATTTGTCTCCGAAAGCAGATTCCTTCTCGCGAATGTTTGCACGGTACGGTGCAAGGATCCTTTATCATTTTATAAAAACATTTTCTCCGGGCACGCCGACAACGCCTGAACAAAGAGAAGCGATCCTGTATGCTTCGTGTGCCGGCGGTATTGCCATCAACAAAACGGGAACCGGATTCCCGCATCCGTTGGGATACAATCTTACTTTGATGTGCGGTGTTTCCCACGGTCGTGCATGTGCGGTCTTTTACCGCGATTATCTTGATCTGAATGAAAAAGCGGCGCCGAATCTTTGCAGAGAGCTGTACGATGCGATCGGTGCTGACGGTGAGGAGATCAAGAACGTGATCGTCGATGCAGCAGATGTCCATCTTTCGTTGGACAAGGAAACGATCGCAATGTTTGTTGATAAAGTCAAAAATGCAGGAAATTACAAAAACAGTCCCTACGTGATCACACAACAGGAGATGCTTGGTATTTATAAGGGATTGTTTTCCTAAGTAATGTAAGGAACGCATTTTTGATGCGTTCCTTTTTTATCGACGTTATTTTCAAAATGTTTCCATGCTTTTTGCAAAAGAGAGCAATCAATAGAATAATGATAAAAATTGCAATTTTCGGTCATAGAACTCTTGACATCTTCGTCGTTTAGGAATATAATATTAATAATAGGGATTTATTTTGAGAACAGTTTTTAATTCGCAGCAGTAGTAAACGGACATATTGGATTTGAGAAAGGAGACTTTGGTTTTTTCCAAAGCACGGTATCGTATGGCATATCTTGTATTAAGTAACGGTCAGGTATTTGAAGGAACAAGAATAGGCGCTGCACGTGACAGTATAGGAGAACTTGTTTTCACAACCTCCATGGTTGGATATTTGGAAACCTTGACGGATCCTGCATATGCGGGACAGATCGTCATGCAGACGTTTCCCTTGATTGGTAACTACGGTGTGATCGAGGAGGATTTTGAGGGAGATTGCGCACTGAACGGATATATTGCACGCTCGGTGTGTGATACGCCATCCAATTTCCGTTCGCAGTATGCGTTGGAGCGTTTCCTTCGTGAACACGATGTTCCGGGTATCTGCGGTGTCGATACCAGAGAATTGACACGGATCCTGCGCGAGCAGGGAACGATGAATGCCATGATCTGTGATGAGATTCCCGCTTCTCTGGATGGGATCGGTGCATACGAGATCAAAAATGTGGTTCCGTCTGTCTCCGATCGGGAAACACGTGTCTATGAGGCACAGACAGAAGAAGAGTACCGTGTTACTGTGATTGATTACGGTGTCAAGCGCAGCTTGATCGCAGCCTTCACCGAAAGAGGCTGCCGTGTAACGGTCGTTCCGCATAATACGACCGCTGAACAGATCCTGGCAGATGCCCCCGATGCGGTTATCTTGTCTGATGGTCCGGGCGATCCCTCCGATAATAAAGACGAGATCGCACAGGCTGCCAAGCTGATCGGAACGATTCCTGTGCTGGGTATTGGTCTTGGACATCAGATCGCGGCGCTTGCTCTTGGCGGAACCTGCGAAAAACTGATCTACGGTCACAGAGGCGGCAATCAGCCTGTTCGGGAGATCGGCGGAAGCAGAACATATATTACCTCGCAGAACCACGGATATGTCGTTGATGCAGAGAGTCTGTCTCATGTCGGTATTGAGCGCTTTGCCAATGCCAATGACGGTACCTGTGAGGGGATGGAGTATCCCGCAAAAATGTGCATGACGCTTCAGTTTGCGCCTGATACATTGGGCGGCGGTCATTCAACGGCCTTTTTGTACGATCGTTTTCTCGGAATGATCCATAAGAATCAGTAATTACGGAGGAGAACAGATATATGCCAAAGGATAAGAATATACACAAGGTATTGGTCATCGGTTCCGGTCCCATCGTGATCGGTCAGGCAGCAGAGTTCGACTATGCGGGTGCACAGGCGTGCCGTGTTCTTCGTGCAGAGGGTATCCATGTTGTTCTCGTAAACTCCAATCCTGCTACCATTATGACGGACAAGCATTTTGCTGATGCGATCTATCTTGAGCCCTTGAATCCGCAGACTGTTCGCCGGATTATTGAAAAGGAAAGACCTGACGGATTGCTTGCGGGGCTTGGCGGACAGACCGGTCTGACGATCGCGATGCAGCTTTCCCGCGATGGCACCTTGAAAAAGTACGGTGTCAAGCTTTTGGGAACACCTGTTGAAGCAATTGATAAGGCAGAGGACAGAGAGCTGTTCCGTAATACCATGAAGGAGATCGGACAGCCCTGTGTTCCTTCTGAAATCGCAAACGACGTTGAAACAGCACTTGCGATCGCAATCGAGATCGGTTATCCTGTTATCGTTCGTCCTGCATTTACGCTCGGAGGATCCGGCGGCGGTATTGCAGCTACGGAAGAAGAACTGAAGGTCATTGCACGTACGGGACTTGATATGTCTCCGATCACGCAGATCCTGGTTGAAAAATGCATCTCCGGATGGAAAGAGATCGAATTTGAGACCATGCGCGATGCTGCGGGAAACGTAATTGCGATTTGTTCCATGGAAAACGTGGACCCGGTCGGTGTTCACACAGGCGACTCGGTTGTTGTGGCACCTGCATTGACGCTCTCCACAAGAGAATATCAGATGCTTCGTGCGGCATCTCTCGATATCGTTGCGTCGATCGGTATTGTCGGTGGATGTAACTGTCAGTTTGCCTTGAATCCCAACAGCTTTGAATATGCTGTTATCGAGGTAAACCCTCGTGTTTCCCGTTCTTCTGCACTTGCATCCAAGGCATCGGGCTATCCGATTGCCAAGATCACGACGAAACTTGCACTCGGTTATACGCTTGATGAGATCAATAATGACATTACGGGTAAAACCTGCGCTTGCTTTGAGCCTACACTTGATTATGTTGTCGTAAAATTCCCCAAGTGGCCCTTTGATAAATTTGCAGGCTCCAGCCGTCAACTCGGTACTCAGATGAAGGCGACGGGCGAGGTCATGTCGATCGGTCCCTCCTTTGAGATGGCGCTGATGAAGGCCGTTCGCGGTGCGGAGATTTCTCTTGATACGCTGAACGCTATGCCGCTTGATGATAAGCCGGTACGTGAGCGCTTGCATGAGCAGAATGACCGTCGGCTGTTTACCGTTTTTGAAGCGTTGAAGTCCGGTGTCACGATTGAGGAGATCTATGAGATCACCAAGATCGATCCTTGGTTCCTTGCACGTATGGCTGCACTTGCAAGCTTTGAGGGACGTCTTGCGACCGAGAAAATGACCACAGAGCTTTACCGTGAGGCAAAGAAGCTCGGTTATCCCGACAACGCGATCAAACGGTTGGCTTCTGTCGATACATTGCCCGATACGGCTGTATACAGCTATAAAATGGTTGATACCTGTGCTGCGGAATTCCATGCGGAGACTCCGTATTTCTACTCTACCACGGATGAGATCTGTGAGTCCAGACAGTTCCGCCGCAGCGGAAAGCCCGTTGTTATGGTACTTGGATCCGGTCCGATTCGTATCGGTCAGGGTATTGAGTTTGATTATTCCTCCGTACACTGTGTATGGACACTTCAGAAAATGGGATACGATGTTGTTATCGTAAATAACAACCCTGAAACTGTTTCCACAGACTATGATACAGCGGACAGGCTTTATTTCGAGCCGCTGTGCGCCGAGGATGTTATGAATATCATCGAGGTCGAAAAGCCCATCGGTGTTGTTGTTGCATTCGGCGGACAGACTGCGATCAAGCTGACACAGTTCCTCGATGCAAAGGGTGTGCGTATTCTTGGTACCTCGGCTGACGGTATTGATCTTGCGGAGGACAGAGCACGCTTTGACGAGCTTCTTGAGACCTTCGGCTTCCGCCGTCCAAAGGGTATGGGCGTCAAAACAGAGGAGGAGGCACTCGCTGCGGCAAATAAGCTTGGTTATCCCGTGCTTCTGCGCCCGTCTTACGTCATTGGCGGTCAGAACATGACGATCTCCCGCAGTGACGCACAGACCAGTGCCTATATGCGCATGATCCTCTCCGGCGGCATTGAGAATCCGGTTCTTGTTGATAAATATATGCCCGGAACAGAGCTTGAGGTAGACGTTATTTCTGACGGTACAAGTGTGCTGATCCCCGGTATTATGGAGCATATTGAACGTGCAGGTGTCCACTCCGGTGACTCTATTGCCGTATATCCTCCCTTTAATCTCAGTGATAAGCATATGCAGACGATCTGTGAGTGCTCCGAGAAGCTTGCGCTTGCACTCGGCACGAAGGGACTTGTCAATATTCAGTATCTTATCTACGAGGGTGAGCTTTATGTTATCGAGGTAAATCCCCGTGCATCCCGTACCATTCCGTATATCAGCAAGGTAACCAACGTTCCGATGGTCGATCTTGCCGCAAAGGTCATGCTCGGCGCAAAGCTTGCCGATCTTGGTTACGGAACAGGACTCTACCGTACTCCCCCGTACTATACGGTCAAGGTTCCGGTATTCTCCTTTGAAAAGCTCAGCGATGCAAACTCGATTCTCGGTCCCGAAATGAAATCGACAGGTGAAGTCCTCGGAATCGGTAAGACGATGGCTGAGGCGCTCTTTAAGGGCTTGACAGGTGCAGGACTTGTTGTACCGATGAACAGAGGCAGAAGCTGCGGTGTTCTTCTTTCCGTTGAAGAAAGCGACTATCTTGACAGCATTTCTCTTGCTAAGAGATTCTATGATCTCGGTATCACAGTATACGCTACGCGCGGAACCGCAAATGCGATCTCTCAGCTCGGCATTGATGTTATTGAGGTTGCCAACGGCAGCGAAAGCAATGAGATCTCCGATCTTATGGAGAGCGGTGCTTTGAACTATATCATTTATACCGGTGCTGTTCAGGATGTTTCGATCGGTAATTATACAATGCTTCACCGCCGTGCGATGCAGCTGGGTATTCCTTGTCTGACCTCGCTTGATACAGCAAATGCGCTTGCGGAGATTTTGGAATCGCGCTTCACCTCTGCAAATACAGAGCTCGTCGATATCAATGCAATGCGTCTTTGGAGACAGAAGATCCCGTTTGTGAAGATGCATTCCTGCGGTAATGATTATATCTACATTGAAAACTTTGACGGTAAGATCACTTGCCCCGAATCGCTTTGTGTCAGTCTCTGTACACCGCATTACGGTATTGGCGGTGACGGTATCGTTCTGATTGAGCGCTCCGGTGTTGCGGATGCAAAGATGCGTACCTTCAACCGTGACGGTACCGAGGGAAGAATGGGCGGAAACAATATCCGCTGCGTTGGAAAGTATTTGTACGATATGGGATATATCCGCAGCGAATATATCACGATTGAGACAGTTTCCGGTATCAATAAGCTCCATCTGTATCTACGTGACGGAAAGGTCAATTCCGTTTCTGTGGATATGGGTAAGGCAGAGCTGCTTGCAAAGAATATTCCTGTAGAAACAGATCTTGAAAAGGTTATCAATGCGCCCGTCTATATTGGAGGCACGCAGTATGATGTCACCTGTGTTTCTGTCGGTAATCCGCACTGTGTCTCCTTTGTCAGCGCGTTGGATGCACTTGATCTTGCGGCGCTCGGTCCGAAGTTTGAGTATGCAGATATGTTCCCGGATCGTGTCAACGTCGAATTCGTTCGTGTTGTAAACAAGACAACACTGCGTGTCCGTGTATGGGAACGCGGAAACGGAGAGACTCTTGCCTGCGGAACAGGCGCGTGTGCGGCAGTCGTTGCAGCGTGTGAGAATGGATATTGTGAGAAGGGAACGGATATTGCGGTCAAGCTGCCCGGCGGTACAATGACCGTGAACTATACCGATGAACGGGTCCTTTTAAACGGCAGTGCTGTTATGGTCTATAGCGGAAGCTTTGAATATTAATTCAAATAATTGTGAAAAGCTATTGACTTTAGCGAGATAAAGTGGTAAAATAATAATACGCGAAAGCGCGGCGGGCGAAAAAGGGCTTGCCGCGCCTTCCACGTTATTTTTGGTTTGTAAAAAGGAAAAAAGACGATGATGATGATCAACGATGCTGTCTTAATGAACGAGGAAAAAGCGGCATTTGGCCTGCGTGCCTTGTACCAAAGCTACGGATATACACCATATAAAATGAGTAAGTTTGAGGAATACGAGCTTTATGTCCGGAATAAGGATTTCCTTGTTTCTGATCATGTGATCACGTTCACGGATACCAATGGACGTTTGATGGCATTGAAGCCCGATGTAACACTGTCGATTATCAAAAACGGCAAGGACAGCGGTGATGTAACGCAGAAGGTCTACTATAATGAAAACGTATACCGTGTGTCCAAAGGCTCTCACGCCTATAAGGAGATCATGCAGGCCGGTCTTGAATGTATCGGACAGATTGATGATTATCAGATCTTTGAGGTTTTAATGCTTGCGTGCGAAAGCCTGAAGATGATCTCTGACCGTTTTGTCCTCGACATCTCACACCTCGGCATCGTTTCTGCGATTATTGAACGTATGCAGGTGACAACGGCAGTCCGTGCAGAGCTTGTCAAATGTATCGGGGAAAAGAATATACACGGAATTGCGGCACTCTGTGCCAATAATGGCATCGATGCTGCGGCGGCAGATGATCTCGTTGCACTCATCTCTGCATACGGTGACTCTAAGGCAACGCTTGCGGCGCTTTGCGGACGTTGCGTTGATACGGAAACCAAGGCGGCATATGAGCAGCTGTGTACGGTCGTAGGTGCGCTTGAGCGTGCAGGATACGGCAATGCAGTGCGTATTGATTTTTCTGTTACCGGTGATATGCGTTATTATAACGGAATTGTCTTCCGCGGCTTTATTGACGGAGTCCCGACGGGGATCCTATCCGGTGGACAGTATGATAACCTGATGCGGAAGATGGGACGCAAGGCCGGTGCGATCGGATTTGCAGTATATCTGGATCTGCTCGAGCGCATGGATATAGAGAACGAAAATCGCTACGATGTCGATGTAGTCCTGCTTTATGATGCGGATACGGATATTGCCGATCTTCAGTCGGCAGTATCTGCGCTTCAGGCTGAGGGAAAGAGCACCATGACACAGATGCAGGTGCCGGAAAAAATACGCTGTAAGGAGCTTTTGAAGCTTACAAAGGAAGGGGTACAGACCATTGAAACCAATGCTTAATGTTGCGCTGCCCAAGGGCCGTATCGGTGAAAAGGTATACGGAATGTTTGAAGCGGCAGGTCTTGAGTGTCCTTCGATCCGCGAGAATAACAGAAAGCTCATCTTTGAAAATGAAGCGGTCGGCGTTCGTTATTTTTGGGTAAAGCCCTCGGATGTTGCCATTTATGTTGAACGCGGTGCTGCTGATATCGGTGTTGCGGGAAAGGATATTCTCCTTGAGTATGAGCCGGATATTTATGAGCTTCTTGATCTGAACATCGGCAAGTGCCGAATGGCGGTCGCAGCAAGAGAAGGCTTCCGTGATAACGCACAGAAGACACTGAAGGTTGCAACGAAGTTCACAAACATCGCACAGACATACTATACAGCGCTCGGACGGGATATCGACATCATCCGTCTGAACGGATCGATCGAGCTCGCTCCGATTCTCGGACTTTCGGACGTGATCGTTGATATCGTGGAAACGGGAACGACACTGCGGGAGAATCACCTGCAGGTGATGGAAACGATCGTACCGATCAGTGCGCGCTTGATTGCAAATAAGGCTGCGTTTAAGTTCAAAAATGATGCAATCGTTTCGATTGTAAATAAATTGTCCCAAACGGTCGAGGTGTCGAAATGATAAAGATTTTGAAATATGGCGAGGTCGATAACAAGGATATTTTCGCAAGAACGGAACCGACATTCAATGTTGAGGAGATCGTTTCCGAGATCATTGCGACAGTCCGTCGTGACGGCGATAAGGCACTTTATGCATATGCGGAAAAATTTGACCGCGTTACGCTGGATTCGTTGGTTGTAACAAAGGAGGAGATCGACGCTGCGCGCGATGCTGTCGATCCGCATTTTCTTGAGGTGCTGGAAACAGCAAGCAAGAATATTCGTAAATTCCACGAAAAGCAGGTCCGCAACAGCTTTGTTATCAATGATGAGCCCGGAATCGTGATCGGACAGAAGATCATTTCCGTTGACCGCGCGGGATTATATGTTCCCGGCGGTACGGCGGCATATCCGTCAACGGTCCTCATGGATGCGATCCCTGCTAAGATCGCAGGTGTCAAGGAGGTTGTGATGGTGACACCTCCTGCAAAGGACGGCTCTGTCAACCCCGTGATTCTTGCGGCGGCGAGCATTGCCGGTGTTGATAAGATCATCAAGGTTGGCGGCGCACAGGCGATCGCAGCACTTGCTTATGGAACGGAAACGGTTCCGGCGGTGGATAAGATCGTGGGTCCCGGCAATGCGTTCGTTGCCGAGGCAAAGCGGCAGGTATACGGCAAGGTCTCCATTGATATGATAGCGGGACCGAGCGAGATCCTGATCGTTTCCGATGCCCATTCCGATGCACGTCACATTGCGGCAGATCTGTTGTCGCAGGCAGAGCATGACAAGCTTGCGAGTGCAGTACTTGTGACGGATTCGATAATGTTGGCAGAGCGTGTTCGTGATGCGCTTGAGGAACAGATCCCGCTGCTTGAGCGTGCGGAGATCGCGCGCGCTTCGATCGACAACAACGGTAAGATCATTGTAGCAGAGAACCTTTCTGCGGCGATCGAGATCGCAAATGAGATTGCACCCGAGCATCTTGAGCTTTGTGTCGATGCTCCCTTTGACTATCTTGACAGTATCCGTCATGCCGGATCGATCTTTATGGGACGCTATTGTCCCGAGGCTCTCGGCGACTATCTTGCAGGCGCGAACCATACGTTGCCGACAAGCGGTACCGCAAGGTTCTCAAGCCCCTTGTCTGTAGATGATTTTGTAAAGAAAACACAGTATACATACTATTCCAAGGATGCACTTGCAAGAGTTGCGGACGATGTGGCATATTTTGCACAAAAAGAAGGTCTGACAGCCCACGCAAGAAGCGCCGTCATCCGTTTTGATGATGAGAATAAGTGCTGATTCGCGTACAGATCGGGAATCAGAATTAGAAGAGGAAACAATGGAAAGAAAGGACGCAGACCGTGGATGCCGTTAACGGATGGCACGCAGGGTTTGGAGAGCAACGATCACAATGAGCAGATTTTTCAGCAGTGATTACCGTTCACTGACACCGTATACCCCGGGAGAACAGCCGCAGATCCGAAATCTTATCAAGCTGAACACCAATGAGTCCCCGTTCCCGCCGTCAGAGAAGGCGGTAAGGGCGGCAGCCGAGGCTGCAGACTCCCTTCACCTTTATTCCGATCCGACAGCAAAAAAGCTCCACGAGGCGATTGCGAAAAAACTCGGTGTTGACGTTGATGAGGTCCTTGCGACAAACGGATCGGATGAGATCCTGAATTTTGCTTTTATGGCATTTTGCGATGCCGCTCATCCTGCAGCATTCGCTGACCTGACCTATGGCTTTTATCCGGTCTTTGCGCAGCTCAACGGTATCCCCTATACGGAGATCCCGCTTTCGGAGGACTTTACGATCCGTGTCGAGGATTACATCGGGATCAACAAAACGATCTTTATTGCAAATCCTAACGCTCCCACAGGTATTTTTCTTGCACGGAAGGAGATCGAACGGATCGTGGCATCCAATCCCGATAATGTGGTTTTGGTCGATGAGGCGTATGTGGATTTCGGTGCGGAAAGCTGTGTACCGTTGATTCGTAAATACGATAACCTTTTGGTCACGCAGACCTTTTCCAAGTCCCGTTCGATGGCAGGTGCACGTCTTGGATTCGGTGTGGGAAGCAGGGATCTGATCCGTGATCTGAATACCATTAAATATTCCACAAATCCATATAATGTCAATGCAATGACCATGGCAGCGGGAATCGGTGCGCTTGCGGATGAGGCGTATACAAAAGAGAATTGCCGTCAGATCATCGAAAACAGAGAATGGACCAAGAGGACACTCGATTCGCTTGGCTTTGTATGTACCGATTCCATGACGAACTTCTTGTTTGTCAAGCATCCGCAGATCGGCGGGGAAGCAATTTATCGGGCACTTCGCGAGCGAGGCATCCTTGTCCGTCACTTTGCATTACCCCGTATCAAGGATTATAACAGGATTACAGTAAGCACCCGTGAGCATATGAGAATTCTTACAGAGGCGCTTTCGGAAATTATCGGAGGAAATGTATCATGAGAGTAGCTGAGATCAAAAGAAAAACGGCAGAGACCGATATTTCGCTGACGCTGTGTCTTGACGGAAAAGGACACGCATCGACCAACACGGGCTGTGGGTTCCTTGACCATATGCTGACTCTATTTGCGCGTCACGGCCGATTTGATCTGGATGTTGTGTGTAAGGGTGATATCGAGGTCGATGCACATCATACCGTTGAGGATATCGGTATTTGTTTGGGAACGGCATTTGCGAATGCACTGGGCGATAAGAAGGGGATCTGTCGTTACGGCAGCATGATACTTCCGATGGACGAATCGCTGATCCTTGCTGCAATCGACCTTTCCGGACGTGCATACCTCGGTTACGAAATGCAGATCCCCGCAGAAAAGGTCGGGGACTTTGATACAGAGCTTGCGGAGGAATTCTGGTGGGGCTTCTGCCGTAGCTGCGGTGCGACCCTGCACATTCGTAAGCTTGCGGGAACCAATGCGCATCACATCATTGAAGGCGCGTTTAAGGCGTGTGCCCGTGCGCTTCGTGAGGCAGTTTCCATTGATGAGGCACATGCGGATGAGATTCCTTCCACGAAAGGGGTACTTTGATGGTTGCGATCGTTGACTACGGTGTAGGAAATCTGTTTTCCCTCAAGAGCTCCATGGATATGATCGGCGCAGAGGTGACGGTTACCGCTGATCCCGACTTGATTCGATCGGCCGACCGTATCCTTCTTCCCGGTGTCGGCGCATTTGAGGATGCGGCGAATAAGCTTCGTGTAACGGGACTTGATCTTGTTGTTGTTGAGGAAGCGAAGAGAGGAAAGCCGCTGCTTGGTATTTGCCTCGGTATGCAGATGCTGTTTGAGAAAAGCTTTGAGTACGGCGAGCATCGCGGACTTGGACTGATCCGCGGCGAGGTCAGACCAATCGCGAGTAAGATCCCGCAGGGGCTGAAGATCCCGCATATTGGCTGGAATGCGCTTCAGTTCAAGGGGGAAAGTCCGCTGTTTCGTTACATCAAGAATGGCGATTGTGTTTATTTTGTTCACTCGTATGCGGCGATGAGCTGTGACGATGCGGTGATTGCTGTTGCGGATTACGGAGCACCTCTGACAGCGGCTGTTGCCGACGGAAATGTATTCGGATGCCAGTTCCATCCTGAAAAGAGCGGAAATGTAGGACTTCAGATTCTGCGTGCATTTGTCGAGTATCCAACGCATGCGTAACTCTTGACGAGCAGACAGAGAATTTTCAAAGGAAAGGATGCTTGCGCGGCAAGCAGTGGTTTTAATGATGATTATTTATCCTGCGATAGATCTCTTTGACGGCAAGGCTGTCCGTCTGTATAAGGGTGACTATGCGCAAATGACAGTGTACAGTGACGATCCCGTTGAGATCGTGGACGATTTTCTTGCGCAGGGCGCGACGCATCTGCACCTGGTCGACCTTGAAGGTGCCAAAAGCGGAGAAACCCCAAATCTTTCAACTGTGAAAAGGATCATCGGTCAAAAGGACCTCTTTGTTGAGGTTGGGGGCGGTATCCGTTCGCTTCCTGTGATCGAGACCTATTTCAAAGCGGGTGTCAACCGCGTCATCTTGGGAACGGCTGCGATTACAGATGAAGCATTCCTTTGCGAGGCGGTGAAATCCTTTGGTGACGGTATTGCTGTCGGTGCGGATTTTAAGGACGGTTATGCAGCGATCAAGGGATGGACAGAGAAGTCTCAGCTGACAGTCGATGCCCTTTGTATGCGGATTCAGCAGATCGGTGTTCGTACGGTCATCGTGACCGATATTTCAAAGGACGGCGTTATGTGCGGTACAAACCGTGAGCTTTACAAGCGCTTGAGCGAAACATACGAAATGGACTTTATTGCATCCGGAGGCGTGTCCTCCCTTGACGACGTTCGGGCGCTGCGGGAAATGAATCTGTACGGTGCGATCATCGGAAAGGCATATTATACGAAAGCACTCTCCATATCTGATGCGATTGAGGTGGCAAAATGATTACGAAACGGATCATTCCCTGTTTGGACGTCAAGGACGGACGTGTGGTCAAGGGTGTGAATTTTGAAGGATTATCCGATGTGTCCTCCCCTGTGGCGCTTGCGAAATACTACAGTGACTGCGGTGCGGATGAGCTCGTCTTTTATGACATCACCGCCTCGGCAGAGGGAAGACGGCTTTTTACCGATATTTTGTGTGATGTCGCCAAAACGATCTTTATTCCGCTGACTGTTGGCGGCGGCATCAATACGGTAGATGATTTTGACCGCGTTTTGAAGTGCGGCGCGGATAAGGTATCGGTGAACTCGGGTGCGATCCGTAATCCGCAGCTCATCTACGATGCAGCGAAGCGTTATGGCGATCAGTGCGTGGTGATTTCTGCCGATGTAAAGCGTGTAGACGGTGTCTTCCGTGTATTCGCAAAGGGCGGCAGAGAGAACACGGGCATGGAAGCGATCTCATGGATCCGCCATTGTGTAGATCTTGGGGCGGATGAGGTCGTTCTGAATTCCATCGATACAGACGGTGTAAAAAACGGATTTGATCTTGAAATGCTTGCAGCGGTATGTGACGCGGTAGATGTACCTGTCATTGCGTCGGGCGGTGCAGGAAGCGTGAATGACTTTGTAACGTTATTCTCGACCTTGCCGAAGGTCGATGCTGGACTTGCGGCCTCTGTCTTCCATTTCGGAGAGATCATGATTCCCGATTTGAAGCGTTCGCTTGCAGATCACGGAATTCCGATGCGCTTGTAATGTGTATTTGAAAAGAGAGGGAAAAACAATGATAGCAATTGAAGAATTGAAATTTGATGAAAACGGCCTGATCCCCGCGATCGTGGTCGATGCAATTACCAAAGAGGTGCTGACGCTTGCTTATATGAACCGCGAAAGCCTTGCCATCTCCATGGAGCGTGGACTTACCTGCTTCTGGAGCCGCTCCAGAGAGGAGATCTGGCTGAAGGGAGAAACGAGCGGGAATTATCAGCATATCGTTTCCATCACAGCTGACTGCGATAATGATGCATTGGTCGTCATGGTGGAGAAGGACGGTCCTGCATGTCACACAGGTACAGAGAGCTGCTTTACCAAGCCTGTTTACGAAAGTGATGAGCTGCATGCGTTCTCTCTTGAAAATCTGATGCAGATGCTCATCGGCAGAAAGCTGGAGAAAAAAGAGGGCTCGTATACCACGTATCTTTTCGAAAAGGGTATCGATAAGATTTTGAAGAAGGTCGGCGAGGAGAGCACTGAGGTCATCATTGCAGCAAAGTCCGATGACAAAAAGGAGACGGTATATGAGATCGCAGATCTTGCGTATCATATCATGGTCATGATGATTGAGATGGGCATCTCTCTTGAGGATGTACATAAGGAGCTTGCTTCCCGTCACGTGATCGATCATAAGGTCAAGCAGGAAAAGATGACAAGCTGATCCCAAAAATACAAAAGCGGTGAGTATTCCGGCTCACCGCTTTTTTGTCCTTTTGACAAAAAGAAAAATTCCGTACACACTGGTGTACGGAATCTGGAGCGGATTACGGGGCTCGAACCCGCCACCTCGACCTTGGCAAGGTCGCGCTCTACCAAATGAGCTAAATCCGCAAATCGAATCGGGGAACCTCCCCTCAACAACATATATTATATCACATTCCATCATGATTGTCAATAGAAAATGAGAAATTTCTTTTTTCATTACAGGATCTGTGAAAAGATTTGTCTTTTTTCGTCGGGAAAAAGGGAAACGTTCATGTGTATGTCATATTTTCGTGCTATACTGAACAAAAAATGAAGGGTATCTCCCTTGGGCAGACCGAGGGGGTGGATCATATCAGAATATGGCAAAAAAGAGAACTACGGGTATCTATTTGGGTACTACGCGAAGACAAAAGAATACACTCTTGCGTAATCTTTCCATCATTGCCGTTCTTGTGGCATTAACGGTAGTGTTGTCTGCTTTTTTCGTCTCATGGCTTTTGGAAAATGAGAATGGGTTTCCGCATTTTTCGTTTTGGGGGCAGAACGAGGTGCAGACCGATCCTGCTGAAACGGATGATTCGGAGGTGACGGATACACAGGATACGGCATGTATTACCGATCGGGCAGAGGATACCTCCGATACGGAGCCCGCAGGGGATACATCTACGGAGGTAACGGCTGAGGAGATACCGCCGGAGAGTGCACCCGAAGAGAATATGGTAGAGATCGTCGGAACACCGTATAAGGTCCTGGATTATACGGATCAGTGGGTCGTGATGCTTGATGCCGGACACGGGTTCGATGACATTGGGACCGCGTCGCAATTACTTGGGGAAACCAACGAGGCAACCGTCAATTTGGATATCGCGCTCCGTGCACAGCGTTTTCTTGAGTCTATGGGCGTTACTGTGATTATGACTCATGATACCAATGCGGTTGATGGCCGTATCAGTGCGGCAGACGGTGGGGAACCGCCTCTGCGAAACCTTGTCTTGCTGACACCGCAGGACCGTGCAGATCTTGCAAACGGTCAGGATATTGATCTGTTTGTCTCGATCCATTGTGACAGTATTCCGGATAATCCGAATGTCAGCGGAATGCGGATATATCTTCATCAGAATGATACCATGACAAAGGAACGGAACAGCGCCACCATGGCGCTTGCGACCAACATTGCAAACGCATTCGGTCTTATGATGGGGGATTCGGCACCGAAACCTCTTGTCAAGGACATGACGGAGGATCAAGCGTATTACGTAATACGTGAGATCGGCGTGCCGAGTGTTTTGTGTGAGGTCGGCTTTGTGACAAATCAGACGGATGCTGCCAATATGCTTGATCCCGCATGGCGGGAGGATGCGGCGAAGGGGATCGTTGACGGCGTGATCGCTTATATCCGCTCTGCGGATTTGGGTTGATAAGTGTCCAATTGCCGCAAGAAAACAAAAATCTTTGAAAAAACACTTGCAAAACAGATCAAAATATGGTATACTGAGAGTGATATTTTGAAATGCGAAGAAGAAGGCAGCTTTGTTGTTATAATCGGGGACAGAGAGTCATCGTCGTAGGCTGTAAGCGATGAACCTGAGGATAGTGAGGCATTTCCCTTTGGAGCAGGACGGCTGAACGGAATTCATTTCCCGGTAGGTTGTCACGGGTGACCTCCGTCATACGGTCTTATGAGTTGCCCGCAGAAAACGGGAATTCAGGTGGTACCACGGGAACATAACGTCCCCGTCCTGAAGTATTCGGGACGGGGTGTTTTTTATTTTGATATCAAGCAGAAAGGAACCGATCACCATGATGGAAGATAAGGTACGTCAAATACGGGAAGAGATCGAGGGGCAGATTGCGTCGATCGAGACCTCGGCGGCATTGTATGAGTTCAGAAAGAAGTTTCTGGATAATAAGGAGGGACAGATCGCTCAGCTGATGAAGGCGATGAAGGATCTGACCAAGGAGGAGCGTCCCGTTTTCGGTAAGATCGTGAACGAGCTCAAAACTTGGGCAACAGAGCAGTTTGACCTCTATGACGCGCAGATCAAGGCTAAGGAGCTCGCTCTCAAAAATAAAGCAGAAGAGATCGACGTCACAATGCCCGGTGTTATGCATACACCAGGCGCACTGCATCCTGACACATTGATCATCAATGAGCTCATCGACATTTTCTCAGGTATGGGCTTTGAGATCTTTGAAGGAAATGAGATTGAAAACGATTACTATAATTTCACAGCATTGAATACCCCCAAGGATCACCCTGCACGTGATATGCAGGATACCTTCTATGTTTCCGAGGATTTCCTGCTTCGCACACAGACCTCTGCGGGACAGATCCATGTTATGGAGAACGCAAAGCCGCCGATCAAGATCCTTTCTCCCGGTAAGGTTTTCCGCTCCGATGACGATGCAACGCACTCTCCGATGTTCTCACAGATGGAGGGACTTGTTGTTGATAAAAACATTTCCGTCTGTGATCTGCAGGGAATGCTTGACATCTTTTCTCAGCGTATTTTCGGTGAGGGTGTAAAGACACGTCTGCGTCCCTCCTATTTCCCCTTCACTGAGCCTTCCGTTGAGGTCGACGTGTCATGCTTTGCTTGCGGCGGCGCAGGCTGTAAGCTTTGTAAGGGAACAGGCTGGATCGAGGTTCTCGGCGCGGGTATGGTGAACCGTCATGTTCTTGAGAACTGTGGTATCGATCCCGATGTTTATTCCGGATTTGCATTCGGTATGGGTGTTGAGCGTATCGCAATGCTGAAGTACGGTATCAATAACATCAAGGCGCTTTTCGAATCGGATACCAGATTTGCTGATCAGTTCAAGAATTAAGGCAGGAGGGAAGAATACCATGTTAGCACCGTTAAGTTGGTTGAAGGAATATGTTGATATTGATGTAACGGCGAAGGAATTGGAATCGCTTCTGTTCTCCGCCGGCTTTGAGGTTGAAGAATTAAAGGAGGTTGGCGCAGATATTTCCGGCGTTGTTGTCGGTCTTGTCGAGACCTGCGTGCCGATCCCCGATACACACATTCACGTTTGTCAGGTCAATATGGGCCCGCATGGCACACAGCAGATCTGCTGCGGTGCGGATAATGTCCGTGTCGGCGGTAAATATCCGGTCGCAATGATCGGTGCAACCGTATACGCGACTGCAAAGGATCACGTTACCATTGAGGGTGTGATGACGATCAAGAAGGGCAAGCTGCGCGGAGAGGAGTCCAACGGTATGCTTTGTTCCGGAACAGAGCTTGGTGTATCCGAGGATATGTATCCCGGTGCCGGCTATAACGGGCTTCTCGTTTTGCCGGAGGATGCTGAGCTTGGCGCTGACGTAAAGCCGCTTCTCGGTCTGGATGATTATATTTTTGATATCAGCATTACTGCAAATCGTCCCGACTGTCAGTCGATCATCGGTATTGCACGTGAGGTTGCAGCTGTTCTGAAAAAGCCCTTCCGCATGCCGGAGCTCTCTTATACAGAGAGCGATCGGACACTCGATTTTTCTGTGTCTGTCGAAGCTCCCGACCTTTGTCCGCGTTATATTGCACACTATGTTTCCGATGTGAAGATCGGTCCGTCGCCCGCATGGATGCGCCGCAGACTTTCACTCGTCGGCATCAATTCCATTTCCAATGCGGTGGATATCACAAACTATGTACTGAAGGAATTCGGTCAGCCGATGCACGCATTTGATTTGGCCGATCTTGAGAAGAACGAGATCGTTGTCAGACGTGCACAGGACGGTGAGACCATCGTAACACTTGATGAGAAGGAATTCAAGCTCACAAGTGAGAATCTCGTCATTTGTGACGGTAATAAGCCTGTTGCTTTGGCGGGTATCATGGGCGGTTTGAATTCAGAAATCAAGGATACTACGAAGAACATTGTATTTGAGGCGGCAAAGTTTGCACGTGATAACGTCAGAAAGACGTCCCGTGCCCTTGGTCAGTCCTCCGATTCCTCTTCCCGCTTTGAAAAGGGGGTTGATGAGTATTCCACACAGCTCGGTATGCGCCGTGCGCTTCATCTGATGGAGGAATTGGAATGCGGAACTGTTTCCGGTGTGCACATTGAGGTGTCCTCCGGTAATTCCACAGAGTCCCATCCGCTGACGGTCAGCATCTCGAAAATGAATGCATTGCTCGGTATCGAGGTTCCAGAGGAGGAGATCCTCCGTCATTTGGGTGCACTCGGATTTGAACCGAGCATTGAAGGTGACGATCTTCATTTGATGGTCCCTGCATACCGTGAGGACATCGATGATCACGTACAGGATATCGCAGAGGAGGTCATCCGCTCTTACGGATATGAGCACATCACGCCGACCTTCTTAAAGAATGCATCGGTAACGGTTGGCGGACGTAATCCCGAACAGAAGAAGCTGCTTGCGCTCAAGAATGTGCTTTGCAAGCAGGGCTATTCCGAATCGATCTTCTATTCCTTCTTCTCCCCCAAGGATCTTGATATGCTTCGTCTGCCCGAGAATGCGGAAGAAAGAACAGCGATCCGAATTCTCAATCCCATCAGCGAGGATCTTTCGTTGATGCGTACTACACTTTCCGCTTCCATGCTCAATGCGGTCGTTCGCAATCTTCGCCGCGGCAATACAGCAGGTCGTTTCTTTGAGGTAGCAAATATTTACCGTGCAAAGAGTCTGCCATTGACAGAGTACCCCTCTGAGGAGAAGCATCTCTGTATCGGTGCTTTTGGAGACAATGAGACATTCTTTACACTGAAGGGTGCGCTTGAGGCAATTGCGGAGACATTCCGTGTCAAGCTCGTGTTTGAAAGAGGAGAGCGCCCGTTCCTCCATCCCGGAATGACGGCGACGGTTTCCGTTGATGGCAAGGAGATCGGTTATATTGGTCGTCTGGCGCACGATCTCTGCGCGGAGCTTGCGATTGAAAAGCCCGTATTCTTTTGCGAGCTCGATTATGAGATCCTTTCTCCGTATTTGAACACGCAGATTGTTTACAGACCGGTCAGTAAGTTTGCGGAGGAAACACGTGACCTTGCACTTGTTGTCGCAGAAGACGTTACGTGTGCACAGCTTGAGGATGCGATTGCAACCTCTTGCAAGTATATCACAAAGGTTACGCTGTTTGACGTATATCGCGGTAAGCAAATCGGAGAGGGAAAGAAGTCTATGGCGTTCAATATCGTCTTCACCCCCGATGATCACGAGTTTACCGGCGAAGAGATCGACAAGTACGTTGCAAAGACACTCAAGAAGCTTTCGTTTATGCATGGCGCAGAGCTTCGCTGATGCCATTTCAATATCAAAAAACGACTGTACCTCCGTGGTACAGTCGT
>JAFQMO010000024.1 GCA_017414385.1 Clostridia bacterium | reverse complement strand
GTGTACTACCCCTGTTATTGGGGGCGTTTTTTTGGCTGATTACAAATAAAAGCACAATTATAAAAACGTTCCGAATTGCTTAAAACAGTGCGTTTTCAGGGAAAAATCGAATGACTTCCACGGAAAAGACAAGGGTATGTCCTTCCATATTGGGGTCTTTTTGTAATATCTTTCACGTCCAAAGCTGCGATGCTGTATCGTTTGGGTGCAATAAAACGGGACATAATACCGCGAAAAACACGGAAGGAATCGATATATATAATGTATACAATTTGATATGAGGACAGCGAAAACGGATCGGTATGATCTGTATTTCAGAGTGAGTGTTATTGCAATTTTTGCCGAAAAATAAAGAAAAAACGGAGAACCTGCGGGAAGATCTCCGTTTTTGAAAGGAAAGCGTTGTTTTATATGTCCCCTGTTATTGGGGTGATTATACGCAGTTATGTCGGTGTATCTTTGGAAACATCCTCTGTCAGTTGGATTTGGATTCCAGTGATTGCGCGACCTCGTTTTACAATCTCATAGCCGGCAATGTACTGAATACGTACGTAATTATCCAGCAATCGTTCTGTTTGACTGCGGATCGTTGCACGAAGCTTACGATCATCCGGTGCATCCAAGAGTTCATATATGGAATCATACGAAATGACACGGGAATTCATGTGATTCTTTTTGTTTTTCATCAATTCCACACGCTGAAGGATATATTGACGGATAATGATAACCGTATCTGTAGAACGCGTTGTTTCTTTTGTGTTGAGCAGGGTGAGCGGGATCGGGATGATTTGCTTGATCATTTTGGAGTATTCATAGATGATCGGGCTGGCAACTATGCGATATGCCCATTTTGTTACTCCTCCCGTTGAAACTGTGACCTTCTGCATCATAAGCATCGCACCGCTGACACGCGCCAAATCGACGGATTCTCCGGGGTTTGTCATCCGCAGCTGCTCGGTGTAATCAATGACAATATCGGTTACACGCATCTTTTCCAAAGAATCTACGATCATTTTGATCGATTTCGGACTTACGAACTCCGATTGTATCATACCATTCATGGCTCTATAGACCATTTCGGGCGTAAATGTTTCATTTCCTGCCGCATACAGACTGCATACCGCATCATGAACGATCTTGTCATAAGCTGTAACTGAGGCATTATTTGCCAATTGAATATTTTTGTTGTCTATAAAGTTAATGGTTGTTTTGATTTCGACAAGTTGATTTCCGCGACGACCGACGGTAAATGTATGCTCCTCGTTGGGAGACATGTGACGAAGCTCGTTGGCAACACGGGAATTTGTGATAAAAACGTCTTTCGGGATGATGGAACGAAGCTCTTGCACATCCTTGATCGCGTTTCGTAGGATTTTATCATAGATCTGCGCAAAATCACGCAAAGCATCTTCGTTCAGCTCGGTATCGGAAGAATAACCGGATTGAGCAATCGCTGTTTCCATCAATTCTACGAACTGTTCCAAAGAAAGCTTTTTATAGGCGGCGGCAATGGACCTGGCTTCGTATTTGTAACAGGCGCGGATCAGCGCCTTGTGAAACTCATCTTCAAAAAGTCCCTCCAGCTTAATAGAAATACTCTGTGCCAAACAATCCCCTCCTAACGAGTTGTCGATATTGTTCCGGTTTCGGAAAATCCGAAAAGTACGGTATCATTATACCACAGACCGAAGAAAAAGGCAAGAAATTTTATCGAAAACACCAAAAATATGATCATTGAACGTGAAAGGAAAACGTTATACATTTGTAAATCGATTTACATGTAACGTTACACAACCGCTGGATTTCAAAACCTGCAACAATATATCCAAAATATTGCAAGATGTGAGGAAGAATTTCGCAATGCTCTTGCAGATTTGAACTATATGTGATATAATATAAGCATATGACATACATATTCGGCAATGTTGCTTGCGGCCTTATATTGTTGTTGCAGGTTTTCGAAAACCGATAGGTTGGCGTGCCGCGGGCAGATCGAGTGTCGGAGGATGGATCTACGAAAAGAAAGTGAGGAGTACAAATGACAAAGGAACAGCAAACGGTGCAAACGGTTGGTGGAGAACCGTTGCAGGGCTCCGCTCTCTCTTTCGGGAACGGAGGGACCCCCATTGTTATTACGATCGCCGTGACAAAAGGGGGGGTTGCAAAAACAACGACAGCGGTCAATCTTGCTGCGGAAATGGGTCTTCACGGCGCAAGGACTCTTTTGGTTGATATGGATGAGCAAGGCAATGCGACCCTTTCGGCGACCGGTAAGAATCGGGAAGCATTTAACAATAATGCTCTATTTGATGCGTACCGTTCTTTTGGTTTCCCGGGTTGCACGACCGATCGGTTTATTCACAAAACACTTCTAAAGAATGTCGATATTCTGCCCTGTAGCGGATATTCCCTAATGATCCCCGATCAGGCGGAGATCTTACATAAAACGCGGAACTATCCGGATTATGCATTTTTGTCTGCAATTCTTCAGAATATCGAGGGTGTATCCTACGATTTTATTGTGATTGATACACCGCCCGGGAAAAATACGTTCTCCCTGTCCGGCATATATGCAGCAGATCATGTGATTATCCCGCTGCATCCGGACAAATATTCGATCGATAGCTTAAATGAAACATATCGATTGATCGAAACGATGATGCGTGAGAATGATATGGAGATCAATGTTCTCGGAATTCTCCTGACGATCGTGGAACGGGTGAATTTTACAAGAGTTTTGCGTGAGAGCCTTTGTGCGGGCGCATATGCAGGAATGAAGCTAAACACGGAGATTCGCAAGGGACAGGCGGTAAATGATGCAACGTTGGGAGGACCTGTTGTAATAGAAGATCCCAAAAGCAACCCCGCCAAGGATTATAAGGCACTGTATTCGGAAGTCATTGAACGTATAAAGGCATTTGAACGGGGTGAAAGAAGCACGATCCCGAAAATTAACGCGAAATAACGTGTGGAAGAGGTGTAACGATGGCGAAAATCAAATTATCAGGACTGAATATGGGCTTGGAAACAATGCCCCAAAGCGATCCTTTGCATGATGCACAGACACTCTTGAACCGTTCGCTGGGAACAGACAGCGAGGATTACCGTTCCCTTCCGTTGCAAATGATTGTTTGTAATCCTCAAAATGATTATTCTGAGGACGATACGGATGAGGATATTGAGGAGCTCGCAAGAGACATCGAAAGAAACGGTCTGTTGCATAATATTGTTGTATCCGATCAGGTACGTGAGACAGGAAAATACATGATTCTTTCCGGAGAAAGACGATATCGTGCGGTCAAATGGTTGTATGAGCAGCGACAGGAAAACAAGTATTCTGTGATCCTATGTAAGGTTCTTTCCGGCCTTGATCCGCTTGATGAGATGCTTGTTTTGGATGCCGCAAATCTTCAGACACGCGGTGGAATGCAGGACGAAAAGCGTTTTCGTAAAGCAACGATGCGGTTTATCGAGAATTTGCAGAAAAAAGGCGGCGTTTCGGAACGTGATGCGGCGGCACTCGCAGTAAGATATACCGGTATCAGCGAAAAGCTTGTGGATAAAAACATTGCGGTAGAAAAGAATTTGCATCCGGAGATTCTTTCCTTGCTTGACCGTGAGTTGATTCCTAAGAATCAGGCAGTGGCATACGCGCGATTGCCTGAGGAGACGCAGCGTATTTTGGCGGAAAATCTGATTGCTGCATATGAAATGGGCAATCATGAGCTGCGTGATGTGAACGAAAAACTTTATGTTGCAACAAAAACGATCTCTGAGTTAAGTGCCCAGGTTGAAATGAAGACAAAAGGGATGCGTGAGATCGACGAGGAGATTGCGGAGGCGCAGCTTTCTCTTTCTGCCTTGAATGCGATGACGGAGGCGGGCGAGTCCTCTGAGACCTTGGTTCAGCAGATCGAAATTGTTCGAAAAACGCTGTCGGAGCTTGAGGAGCAGAAACGTCTCTACGTAAATACCATTAACAATGCCAAGGCTGCACTGAAAAAGAGCGAAGACAAGCTGGCGAGGATCGGCGTGACGAAAAAAAGCGGCGATGCATTGAAGGACGACATTGCGGCGATGGTTAACAAGTCCATGAAAAAAGCGGAAAACGGTATTATGGGAATCACATCAAAAGTCAGCATCAACCGTATTGTCAAAATGGCTCCCTCCGGACAACGTGTCATGTTGGAGCGATTGGAGGATATGCAGACGATGATTCAGAATGCGATTGATTCGATCAAAAAGGGTAACAAACGCTCATGAGACCGGCCGTTCCTGAACATAAAACAGTTTATATTCGATTTCATAAGCGAATCGATGCGCTTCTGACAGAGTTTTCTAAGCAAACAGGAATGCGCCGTGCGACAGCTGTGAATTGGATACAGACACGGTATATGACGCAGCTTTTGCAGGAATATACGGATATCAGCGAAATTGATGAGGATGCACTCGGTTTTTCCGGTGTTGAGGAGTTGTATTTTGTTACGCTTGGACGAAGCAACGAAGGAAGCCATCTGGGACGCGCCATGCGGATCACGGTTGATCGTCATCTGGAACGAATGATGGACGTGGTTGCAGCGCAGTGCGGGATGACACTGCAAAATTTCCGTGTCTCGATTTTGGTCCGATATTTTGAAAACAACGGACTTTTGTAGGGAAATACCCCCAATAACAAAGGACATAAAAAGAAGCGCTCAATAAGAAAGAGCGCTTCTTTTTATGTCCTGAAAAGAACAGATGTTCACTTATCCATAATGTTTTCTTCGAAATACTGCATCCATCTGTCTGCAATCAGCTTATGTCCTGCAGGCGTAGGATGGACACCGTCAAATACCCAATAGGTTGCGGGAGCGAGTGCACAAGCCTCATCAAAAAGATCCTGAAGCGGCAGAAAATGCAGGTTCATATCCTTTGCGACTCTTTCTACAGCAGCAGCATGTTTTTTGACCTCGGTGGAAAACTGATCCCAATGATCGAGGGTGGAGGGACCCTTCAGAAGGAACGGGGCCATCAGAATGATCTTGATGTTGGGCAGCCTTTCTATTGTTTCTGTAACAAGCTTTCTGAGATCGCATTCAAAGCGATTTGCATCAATATTCTTGCCGTTATCCTTATCAAGCTCGTGCCAAACATCATTGACACCGATCAGAAGACTCATAAGATCGGGGGAATAACGCCAACCGTCACGTTCAATACGATGGTGTACATCATGAATATGGTTTCCGCTCCATCCGAAATTCAAAAACGAGAACTTTTGGGGATATTTTGCTCCCAAGGTCGCTGTTGTGATCAACGCATAACCTTCGCCGAAGGATGTACGATCCTCATAGTCTCTTCGAACGTCTGTAATGGAATCGCCCTGAAATAATATTTTCATAATAAAAAATCCTTTCTGAATTTTTGATATCTTATTATAACATATAAAAAAAAGAATTACAATAGATATTTTGTGAAATTCTTCCCATAATTCGTATCAAGGGCTGAAATGATTTACACGTGGGCGAGTTTTGAGAACAAATGATCGATGTCCGCTGTACAAAACGTGTGTCAGCGGACATCGATGGAATTTTCATTGTAACTGTTAAATGGACGGTATCATGTTCTGAGTGCGGTCGGAATTTCGAAGAAGGCGCGGATGACCGCATCTGCTGTTGTGTGCGGAGCTGCCTGGTTTTCAATGGCAGCATCAGCAAAACGGTGATAAAGGGGCTCACGTACCGAATAGAGATCAGACAATGCATTTTGCTGACTCAGGGGACGACCGTCGATCGGAAGATCATGCAGATCACGCTTGAGCCAAAAAAGAATTCCGTTTTGTGCCATGGGACGGTAATTCTCCGATCGCGTAATACAACCCCCTCCCGTTGCGATGACAAGGGAAGAGCCTGCACATATTCGTGAGAGAACACGGTGCTCGATCTGCCGGAAGCAATCTTCTCCATCCTCGGCAAAAATCGCGGGGATCGGTTTGCCGCACTCCTTTACGATTTCCTCATCCAGATCCACAAAAGACCGCCCCATTTTTTCAGCAATCAGTTTGCCGACTGTTGATTTTCCGCATCCCGGCATACCGATCAGAATCAAGTTGCGTCGTGTTTGTATCATTTTCTTTACAACGCTGTCGCACAACGCATCGTCAAGATGATGTCCGGTAAACAGCTCTGCGGCACGTTTTGCCTGTGCTGCCAGCATGGAAATACCGGACGCAGTGACCAAGGCGCGTGTATTTGCCTCGGCAAGCAGCGTGGTTTCAAAGGGATTGTATATGAGATCAAGAACACATTCGAGTAAAGGGAAATAATCAAGTGACAGGGGGGCTGCACCATTGTTTGGATACATGCCGACGGGAGACGTATTAACGATCATATGGGTATCAGGATGCTTTTGCAGGGTTTGGGGAACATTTTCGCGATGTGTGATGACTGTAACCGTTGCACCCATATCCTCAAGTACCGCGCAGACCGTGGGACTAACACCGCCGGATCCGATAACGAGCGCTTTTTTCCCGTTTGGACGATAGCCGCTTTTTTGAACCATATATTGGAATCCGTAATAGTCGGTGTTATCACCCCAAAATCCGTTTTTTGTGCGGATCACCGTATTTACGGAGCCAAGGCGTGCTGCAGTGTCGGAAACACCGCAAAGGAGGGGGCGGATCTCCTTCTTATAAGGAATGGTCACATTAAAAGCATCCAACTCTGTCGTTTGCAGGAAGGAAGCAAGGTTCTCGGGGGCGACCTCGTGCAGTGTATAGGAATACGGCATACCAAGCATAGCATGGATCTGAGGGGAATAACTGTGTCCCAGATTCTTTCCGATCAAACCGATTTTTAACTGCATCAGAGAACCTCCGAATAACTGCCGAGATAACGGAAATTATCTCCCAGATCCGATAACTCACGAATCAGTGCGGCAAATCCTTCAGAGTAGATAGAGGTTTCCAGCTCAAAGCAGAAAAGGAACGCAAAATCCGTGGAAGGAATGGGTCGGCTTTCAAGCTTGATGAGGTTGATGCCGTGTGCATTGAATTGAGAAAGCACACGATAAAGGGAGCCGGGCTCATGCGGCAATTTGAGCATCAAGGACGTACGGTCAGCACCGGGATAGATCTCCGGCTTTTTTGAGATGCAGAAGAAGCGTGTGCGGTTGTTGTCGGAAATCTGAATATTTTCGCAGAGACAGCTGAGACCGTAAAGCGCGGCGCAGTTGGGCGAAGCGATCGCCGCAACGTCGGAACGGTTGCTGTTGGCAACATATTCCGCTGCTTTGGCAGTGTTTTTATATGCGGTGATTTTTGCTGCCGGGAATTCTGTATGTAAAAACTCGCTGCACTGTGCAAGTGCTTGCTCGTGTGAAACGATCTCTCGGATATCTTCTTTTTTTGTTCCCGGAGCGGCGAGCAGGGAATGGTCCACTTTGATACGGGTTGCACGGACGATATGAAACTGTTTTTCGGTCATGAGATCGTATACACGGCGGACAGAGCCTGCAGTGTTGTTTTCTGCAGGAACCATACCGTAATCACAGAGGCCACCTTCAACGGCGTTGAAAACATCTTCGAAATTTGAAACAAAGACGATTTCGGGCTTTACGAACAGCTTATCTGCGGCAAATTGAGAATACGCGCCCCAAGTTCCTTGGCACGCAACGCGGCTTCTTCCGCCGGCTCTTTGCCGTGCAGGGAATAACCTGGGCGTTTCTTCAAGTGCAGCAGCAATACTCTCCCAAATAGGGTACAGATTCTCTTTTGGATGAAGAAGCTTTTTCTGATAAGAACGACTGATGTCAAAAAGGTAACCGTACAGAATACGGGTATAATCACGCATATCATCGGAGGAAATGGCACAGACCTCCATCAGCTTTTGACGTTCTCTTCCTTCATCCAGAACGGGAAGACCGTTTTCCTTTTTGTATGCAGCAATTTCTGCTGCGATTTTCATGCGTTCCTCAAACAGCTTGATAAGCTGTTGATCGGTGTCATCGATTTTAGAACGAAGTGTGGAAAGATCCATTGGAAAGTACATCCTTTCATTCAAATGTGCAGTGCAGAAGATGGTTTTGAAAAAGGGAAGCATAACTGCTATCCAAAATTGCATCAAGAACAACGATTGCTGTAGCGGCAATTACACAAGGGACCGCGCGGGGAACGATACAGGGATCGTGTCTTCCATGGATGGAAAGCAGGGTATCCGTCTGTGCAGAGAGAGAAATCGTTTGCTGCTCTTTTGCAATGGATGGAGTCGGCTTTACAGTACAGCGGAACCATAACGGCATTCCGGTAGTAATACCGCCGAGAATTCCTCCGGCATGATTGGTTTTGGTAATAATACGGCCATTTTCGATGGTCATTACATCGTTATTTTCGCTTCCGAACATGGTACCGGATTCATAACCGTCGCCAAAGGAAATTGCTTTGATGGCGGGAATACCGAAAAGTGCTGCGGACAAGCGGTTTTCCATCCCACCGAAGATCGGGTCACCGATCCCGGCAGGAAGACCGAGCACGGTACATTCGATCATTCCGCCGACAGAATCGCCGGCATCCTTGGCTCTTTGGATGATGCTTTGCATTTCCGCGCCCTGTTTATCGTTGATCGTGGGGAAAGGCTTTCGTGTAAGCGCATCAAGGATCGCAGGGGCCGGTGTACAAGGATCGAAGGGATCATCATAAATATTGTGAATGGCGTATATATGAGCGCCGATGTCGATCCCGTAACGGTTCAGGATCTGAAGACAAATACCACCCGCAATACATAAGGGCGCGGTCAAGCGTCCCGAAAAATGACCTCCGCCGCGAACATCCTGTGCACCGCCGTAACGGATATGCGCAGGATAATCTGCATGTCCGGGACGCGGCTTGTCTGCAAGCTCTGCATAATCGGCGGAACGGGTATCGGTATTGCGAATGATTGCACAGATTGGTGCACCGCAGGTCTGCTCTTGGTACAATCCCGATATGATCTCGGGAATATCTGCTTCCTTACGTGCAGTGGCGAGGGGGGAGCTGCCGGGGGCTCTGCGGGCAAGAAATTGCGAAAGGAGGGGAAGATCGATCGATTCCCCGGCAGGAAGACCGTCTATGACGCATCCGATACCTGCGGCATGTGATTGCCCGAAGATGGAAACCTTCAAATGTTTTCCGATAATACTTGCCATAAGAAGTATGCTCCTTTGGTGTGATTTTATGGTGTGGAGGAGGGGAGAGTGCTTGCTTCGATTGTATGAATTCCGAGATATGCAATATCATCAAAAAAGTGCGGATACGATTTTCCGATGGCTTCTTTATCGGTGACAGTAATGGCCTTTTCAGTTAATTGTGCGGCAAGAGCAGCACTCATGACCATACGATGATCGTTATAGCCTTCACAGATACCACCGGAGAGACATCCTGTTCCATTGACGGTAATACTGCTGTCGTCTGCAGACACAGAGGCACCGAGCTGTGTCAATAAGGATACTGTGGCAGAAAGCCGATCGCTTTCTTTTATCCGCAGGCGTTCACACCCGCTGATATGGCTGACGCCTTTGGCAGCACATGTAAATACGGCAATCGGAGGAACCAGATCGGGAATGTCGTTTGCATCGCAATGAATCGGGAGATATATCTTGTCCTTTGGGGGAAGCACGGTGACCGAATTGTCTGTATTCCAAGTCACACAGCATCCCGATGATGAAAGAACCGAAAGGATCCTTCGGTCACCCTGTAAGGAATCCTTACGAAGTCCCTGTACGGTGATACCGTTGCCGAGGGCACCTGCACAAAGAAGAAAAGCAGCTCCGGAATAATCACCCTCTACACGATATTCCGACTGCGCTGTGTAGACTGTGGGGGTAATATAATACCGATGACCGCGATCTGTACAGATCGGTGTGTGTTGAAAGCGTTCGTGGGCAGATAACGTCAGCGCAATGTACGGAGCAGAAGCAATCTCACCTGTAATCTGCAAAACGGAGGGAGCCGGTAAAAGCGGAAGTGCAAACAGCAATCCCGAGATAAACTGTGATGATATGTTTCCGTCGATGACATAGTCTCCCGGTGTCAGCTGACCGCTGATGTGAAGGAGGGAGGGATCGTTATCGTCTCGACAGATTGCCATACCGTGTTCAGTCAGTACCTTATCAAGAGGAGAGAGCGGTCTTAGAGGAAGTCTGCCCTCCATTTTGATACAAACCGTTTTTCCGATTGCACCGATAACGGGAAGTAAAAAACGAAGCGTTGATCCGCTTTCGCCAACAAAAAGAATGGCGGTTTCTGTATCGGTAACGTTACGGTCGATCGGGTGCACGGAAAAACCGTCATTTGACGTATGGATAACAGCACCGAGCGCACACAGACATTGTACGGTAGCTTTTATATCGGCATTTGTATCGGAGCAAAGGATGTTGATCGGCTCTGTTCGTTTCGGATCAGACAATGCGGCGAGGATCAATAAGCGATGCGCATCGGATTTTGACGGGGGAGCGGTGATTATCGGATGCAGTTGCTCGGATGCTTGTCGGAGTAGTGTTATGTTCATTTTGTTCTCCTTTACCCATCTGTTTCCGATAAAATACCGCTTGCGAAGAATTCCTCACACAGATCGATCGGTATGGGATGCAAAACGGCATGACCGGGGCTATCTGCAATGACAATACGAAGAACATCTCCATCTCGTTTTTTGTCGGAGAGGATTGCATCTGTCAACTGCTTTGCGGGGTAGGGTGAATCTATGGGGAGGCCAAAAATCTGCAAAAGCTGGGTGAGAAGATCTGTGTCGGCAGGTGTAAACAAGCCTGCTTTTTGCGCGGCACGTGTAACGACCGCCATCCCTGCGGCAACGGCATGTCCGTGTGAGACCGTATATCCGCTGTATTGCTCAATTCCGTGTGCAACGGTATGACCGAAATTGAGCAGCATACGAATACCGTGGTCAAATTCATCTTCTTCTACGACGTCTCTTTTGTGGCAAACACACCGTTGAATGATCTCCGGACGGTTGAAATGTATGCCGTCGCGCAGCAAGGTCTCCAACATTGGACGATCGAAGATCATGCCGTATTTGATGACCTCTGCCATGCCGTCTGCAAAAAAGTTATCAGGAAGCGTGGAGAGCGTGTCTATATCACAAATAACGGCGACGGGAGGATAAAATGCACCGCAAAGATTTTTTCCGGCGGGGAGATCGATTGCGGTTTTCCCGCCGACAGAGGAATCGACCATTGCGAGAAGCGTTGTGGGAACTTGAATATAACGAACACCGCGAAGATAAGTCGCGGCAGAGAATCCGCAAAGATCGCCGACGACACCGCCGCCGAGCGCAATGATCCAATCGGATCGGGTGAGATGCTCAGTTGCAATGTAGTTCAAAAAGGCGCTGTAGATTTCCATACATTTGGATGCTTCTCCGTGTGGGATCACGAAATGGGAGACGGAAAACCCGGAGGACTGCAAGGAATGAATGACGATGTCTCCGTACAAGGGGAATACATTGTCATCGGAAAGAATGCAGACACGGCAGGTCTTTTGGTTCAATGCAAAGAGCGCATCACCAATCTCGGAAAGAAGACCGTGACCAATCTGAATATCGTATTTCCCGCTGACATTGACCGTTGCATGGGACATTAACCATCGACCTCCTTTTTCCGTTGTTTTCCGTTATTGAGAACGGCACGCAGGGTATCTGCGTCTTTATCGTCGATTGCTTTTTTGTACTTTGTGAGAAGCGCAATCAGTGTTTCAAGCTCGTCTGCAAGATAATCACCGTTTTCCAGGAATAATTCGGTCCACATATCGGCATCCAGCCAGGCAACGCGCGTCATGTCCTGATAGCTTCCTGCAGAGAAGCCCTTGTGAGCGGATGCGGTGGGGCTTTGAATATATGCATTGGAAACGACGTGGGCAAGCTGAGAGGTGAAGGCGATCATGCGGTCGTGATCTGCGGCTGTGGTAACAGAGATCTGCCCGAAGCCCGCGGGGGCAAGTAATGTTTTTGCACGGTCAAGCAGGAGGATATCGTTAAAGGTTGGTGGAACCAATACCATTGGCGCCCCCTCAAACAGGTCGGCGCGGCTGTATTTGAGTCCGGAATGATGAGAACCGGCCATCGGGTGACCGCCGATAAATGTGAAGCCGTACTGCTGTGCAAGAGGAAAGACATGATCGCAGACGATGCGCTTTGTTCCTGCACAGTCGATCAACAACGGGCGTGTACCGAAATCTGCGGCGTATTTACGTATGAAGCTGACAACCGCACGCGGTGAAATTGCAAAGAGGATCAGATCGCAGAGCGAGAGCTTGTCGCGTGTAAGGGTGTCATCCAAAATCCCCGACATCAACGCATAATCTTTGATGGAGATGTTGGTATCGTAACCGTAAATGATGGTATCTGCGTTGGATTTATATGCTTTTGCAAGGGATCCTCCGATGAGTCCCAAGCCGATGATTCCGACTGTCATCATATAGAAACTCCTTATCTGTATTGGTGATTTGGACGGTTGCTATCAGATACTGACGACAACATCACGTATCTTTGTGATTTTTTCCATGGTAAGGGAAAACTGTTCGGGTGTCAAAGACTGTGCACCGTCGCAAAGCGCATTTTTGGGGTCATTATGAACCTCGATCATCAGTCCGTCGCATCCGCAGGCAACGGCCGCCTGCGCCATCGGTGCGACGAGTGTTTTAACGCCGGTTGCGTGGCTGGGATCGACAATGACCGGAAGATGAGAAAGCTCGTGCAGCATGGAAACTGCAGAGAGGTCCAGTGTGTTTCGTGTGTATGTTTCATAGGTTCGGATACCGCGCTCGCAAAGGCTCACTTGCTCGTTTCCGCCTGCCATGATATATTCAGCGCTCATTAAAAGCTCCTTCATGGTCGCAGAAAGACCGCGCTTGAGAAGAATCGGCTTTTTGATTTTTCCGAGTTCCTTGAGAAGTTCGAAATTCTGCATATTGCGGGCACCGACCTGAATGAGGTCAACGTCCTCGAACAGTGGGAGATGTGCTGCATTCATGATCTCTGTAACGATCGGCATTCCGGTTTCTTTTTTTGCTTCAAGAAGCAGCTCAATACCATCTGCCTTGAGACCCTGAAAATCGTAAGGAGAGGTGCGGGGCTTGAACGCACCGCCGCGCAGCAGGGTCGCACCGGCTGCTTTGACTGCTCTTGCGACTTGGAGGACTTGTTCCTCTGTCTCAACCGAGCATGGCCCCGCAATGACAGCAAAGTGACCGCCGCCGATTTTGACACGGTTGGTTGTGGAGTCGCCGATTTCGATAACGGTATCCTCGGGATGGAATTTTCTGGAGCACTGCTTAAAAGGCTCGGATACTGCCTTTACGGAGTCAACGATCTCAAGAGAAGCGATCAGATCCATATCCACACGGGAGGTGTCACCGATCAAGCCAAGCACGGTATATTCGGCACCGCGTGAGATATGAACGTCGATGGACTGTCCTTTCAGCCAATCAATGAGTGTTTGCATTTGTGCATCAGTTGTGTCTTTTTTCAATACGGTTATCATGGAATGATTCTCCTTCCTTAATATGTACAAGTAAATAAAAACGTAACAGAAAAAGCAGCGCGGTCGAAAAACGTCCGTGCTGCTTATCACCAAAGTACTATCGGTCAAAAAAGAGGACCTCAGGCTGCAAATTTATGCATACTGCTCTGTTTTTAAGCAACACAAATCACGATTACCAAAATAAAAATAGTAACCGTAATAAAAGTATGCACTAAAACAAACAGCGGATTTCATTGTTGGATACTTGTCCCCTTTTCATGAACTGATGAAGTCATTATACACCAAGAAATTCGACTTGTCAAGGGGGATTATCAAAACTTTTTGATTTTTATGCAAATAAAGACGAATAATTATCAAATCGATCGCAAAAGGAAAATGCACATTCTCATATCAAAAAGGAGTCAACAGAAATATGACCGAAAGGGCAGAAGGATACCGATATTTTTGAATTGTAATATAGAAAAGCGAATCTCGTTCATCGAGACTCGCTTTTTCGGGTTTTGTCATGGCACAGTGTTGGTGACGGCTTCGGCAGCGGCATCGGTACCGACTTCGATGGTACCGTTCCATATGACTGTATTACTCTCACAGAGCACTACACGATCCGCGCCCGCTTGAATGACAGAGATCATATTATCGTGCTTCAAATCGGGCTTTGAAACAAGCAGGGTTGCTGCATTGATGAAAACGGTTTCCATGTTTTTTCCGTTAATGAGTACAGAGGAGAATGGTGTAAAGTTTTCACCCAAAACGTACAGATTCTGATCGATAACCTTTAATCCTTCGATGGAAATGGGTTTCAGTCCGATCTGAAGATCGGTAGGCAGGTGTGGATTGATACCGTTCCATACCTCCATATCTCCATAGAGCATATCATAGGAGACAAGCTCCAATTTGTTCAGATAGGAGGGGGCTGCAGCTTGTGTATGATGCAGCGCTGTGATAATACCCTCGTGAATATCAAAACGGCCCAATACCTCAGCGGACAACTGATATGTGTGCAGGTCCTTTTCTACACGTGCCATCTCAAAGTTGCTCCAGATTACGTATTCTGTTTCAAAAGGTGTACTGTCATCGTCAAAGCTTTCCTCAGTATACTCGAAGCTGGGGAGGTGATCGCCGTATAATACGAGCACGGTCGGCTCTTCATATGAGGAAAGAGCGGTGATGAGCTGCCCGATGAACCGGTCTGTCTCATAGAGCTGATTGACATAATAGGTATACTGCGCCGTTAACTTTTTGTTGTCAATACCGGAAACCTTAATTCGCTGTGCACGCAGCTCCTCTTCGGTCAGATCGGTATCCGGATTGCCTGTAAGATGACCGCCCGGATTGTCATCGCTTTCATCTTCACTGCCGAAAAGACGCTCAAAAAAGGACTCGGATTCGTAAGTATCGGTACGAATGTCGGAGGTGTCGTTATCGGGATATTTTCCGTGTGGTTGGACGGAGACGGCAAAAACAAAATCCTGTGATTCCGTATTTGCCAAGCACGCCATGATTTCTTCGGTGAGGACGATATCCTTTGCCCATCCCAACGGATTGTACTCCACGTTTTGCATAAGCTCCAAGGGGATAAAAACATCAAATCCAAGAGAGGAGTAGACCTTGTGACGATTGTAGAACGTCGCGGAATTGTTGTGAAGCGCGTGTGCTGTATAGCCGAGCGAACGGAGATTGTATGCAGTTGATTCACAGGTCGACTCATTCAGAATTGTTTTATACGGATATTCTCCGGCACCGAAATTGTTCAGATTCATGCCGGTCAAAACCTCAAATTCGGTGTTTGCCGTGCCGCCGCCAAGGCTTGGAACGCTGAGCATACCCCAAGAGCAGGTGTCCTTAAGAGCGGTGAAGATGGGGAGGGGGTTTTCAGTAAATGAAATTCCCCTCAGACGGTTGACGTCGAAAAACGATTCCAATTGTACAAAGATGATGTTTGGTTTTTCCGGAAGTGCAGACGATTGTGCGGGAGGGATGTCTGTCTGATTTTCCTTTTGCTCCAGATTCTCTTGGATGGAAGAAAGGATCTCGTTGATGCTTTCGTCAGAATAATCATCGGGACGGTCAATGCCGCGGTCAAGAACACTGAGCGAGAAGCAATACACAAATCCGTAATCATTGTAGGCGGTTTTCAGATTCGTGAAATCCGTTTCAATGGCGTCGATTTTGATGGAAAAGAAAACAACAAGACAGAATACTGCCACAGAACACAGGGAAGCCATGGCGCCGCGAAGACGGGAAAACCTCGGTGCGGTCAGCTTTTTTGTTTTTCGGAAAACGAAAACGAGTGCGACAATGAGCGCAACAAGCCCCAAAACGATTAAAATAATGTGCAATATACTTAGATATATGGTGATAATGCTGAGGCAAGAGACAAGAAGACTAAAATCGATTGCCGCAAACGGTGTAGTTCGCAAGCTGAGCAGGATACAGTTTGTCAAGCCTAGTAAAAACCATACGACAGTCAATATAGTGAGCACAAATGCACGCCGTGCAAACAGCAGCGAAAGAGAAAACGAAACAAAAAGAGCAAACGTATTAAAAAGAAATATGTACGGATGCAGAACAAGAAACGCACATGCATCAAGAAGAGAGTGTCTGCTGAGGATTTCGATCACCAAATTCAATCCGAAGGAGAGGAGGAGGATCGTTAAAAAGGGCTTCGTTTCTGCAGCGTAATTGAATTTTTGATAGAGCTGCTCGAAGAAGCGGCCCATAGTAGAAGCGGTTTTTCGAACCGTTTTTTTGAGACGGAGAATGGGATTACTTTGCTTCACGGTTTTTACCTCTGTAAATGGTACACTTATTGAGAAAACTTTTCGGAACACATAATAGAATATCACATTTTCCGATACATTGCAAGTGTAAAATTATGAATATACTGCATATTCTTGAGAAAAATAGGCAGAAGCCTTTACAGTAACGCATTTTTGAAGTATAATAAAACCATGTCAAATAGCAATCGGAAGAATTGCACCGTACGGTGGATAAGACCGATGGTGCTGAACAATTAAAAGGAGTGTGTGGGCGAATGCGTTATTTGTCCTATGTCAATACAAGAATGAATGATGATTCTCAAACGGATCGTTTGCATGGATGTGCGCTGTCGTATACACAGCTGCCTTGGGCGATGGTAAGCTTTGTCCCGCAGACGGATGAAGGTACTCCGCGCTTTTCCCCCCGGGGTCTTATGCCTTCGGCCGGAATACGGTTATCACACTGCATCGATATGCAGAGTGGAGATTACGGTACATTTCTGATGGCACCGCAGGTGGATAAGACGGTGCCCGAGGTGGGTAAGCCCGTGCAATCCTGTGTACAGGGCAGTGTTTCCCGTCCGCATGAGCTATCCATTCGGTTTTTGGAACAGCAATGTACATTTTCTGTTACGCCGACACTGCGGGGCGGAATGTTATCTCTTCATTTTGATCGAACGGATAACAGAGGAATCTCATTTTATCCCTTGATGGGAACAAATACGTGGCACTATGATGCGGAAACACGAACGCTTTTCGGAACGACGACGGGGTGCTCTGCAGAAAATGCCGTTGATTTTAAGATGTATATCGTCATTCGCCTTGGGGAAGGGACCGTTGATACGGAAAGCAGTCATTCCTTCTCTTGCGATTCGCTTGGAGAGGGGTATCAGCTTGCTTTTTTGGAAAATGATGTAACGGCAAGTTTGGCAGTTTCCTATTTGTCCACGGAACAGGCTGAGTATAATCTTACGACGGAGATCGGTTCACGGTCCTATACGCAGCTTTTGAATATCGCAGAGCGCTGTTGGGAAGAACATCTTGGCAGAATTGCGATTCAAGGTACGGATGATCGGCAGCTTCGCATTTTTTATTCCTGCCTGTACCGCGTTTTTCTATCTCCGCATCGGGCATATGAATGGGATGCGGTCACAAATGAGGCCGTGCATTACTGTCCTTTGGACGGTACCAAGCGTCGGGGTGTCCGTTATACCGATATTGATTTTTCTTTGGCATACCGCACTGTTTTTCCGTTATATGCATTGATTGCACGAAGGGAATATGCGGAAATGCTTGAGGGGTTTTTGTCGGATTTTCGTGATGGCGGTTGGCTGCCCCGAAAAAGCGCCATGGGAGAGATCGGATGTATGCCGTCAACGATGATCGACGCAGTGATCGCGGATGCGGCAGTAAAGGGGATCGGGACGCGTTCTCTTTGGGCGCTTGGCCTGGAGGGAATGCTTCGTCATGCCAACAGAAACGGACAGGATGCACGTTTTTCCAGATACGGTGCGGAGTATTACTGTAAGCTTGGATATTTGCCGATGGAACGGTATTCCTCGTCTGTCAGTCTGACGATGGATGCGGCATACGGTGATTATTGTATTGCACGTGTTGCAAAGGTGTTGGGACACGATCCTGCTCTGGTGTCTCTCTACGATAACCGTTCCAAAAACGGGCGGCGGTTGTTTGATCCGAAAACGGCACTCATGTGCGGAAAAACGGAGAAGGATTGTCAATGTGCGGAGACGGACCCGTATACCAACGAAGGGGCATACGCAGAGGGTGTCTGTGCATGGCAGGCAAATCTTGCACTTCCTCATGATACAGATGGGCTTATACAGCTGCACGGCGGAACAGATGCGCTGACCGAAAGACTCGATGCATGGTCCGCATCTGTCGGGGAGGACACTCTTTGGGCGCAGGCATTGTATTCTCTTCCGTTTTTGTACAGGCTTCTCGGGAAACACGGTACGGCAGATCAATGGGTCGAAAAGCTGGTCCGTATCTTTGAGCTGGCAGACGGATGTCCGTCAGGGGCGGACCCGTATTCCGCAGCGGCATGGTATATCTTTGCGACACTTGGTGTTTATCCGTTTTGTCCGGGTATGCCGGGGACGGGGGGATACGTGCGCGGACAAATGCGTGTTCCGTCGGCGGAGATCCTTGGCGGTCCATGGAAGCCTGAGGTGCTGGAAAATTTTATTTGAGTTGTGAAAAAGTCCCGCGGCTTAGCCGCGGGTGCTAAAGGACAGTTTTGAGAATTCGTTACCTACCGACAGAAAATAGACAGAGAATGTTTTTGCTTTCTCTGTCTATTTTTCTTGACAAGCACTGAATTTGTAGACACAACCGCCGTTATGTTTGCTAATTCACAAATTTATGATATAATTATTTCAAAGAAATATTCAAAATCGTCTTAACCGTTTTATCTTTCAAACGACTATATGTATGAAGGCGCCTGAAAACGGAAATGGAGAATTAAATGGATAGTATAAAACTTGAACAACTAATAACGGAGAATATGAAGTCGATATTTGGCTTTGCATTGACAAGACACGGAAATGTAGCAGAAGCAGAATG
>JAFQMO010000023.1 GCA_017414385.1 Clostridia bacterium | reverse complement strand
GCGTTTATTCCGCCGAAGCCAAAAAGATTTTCGTCCGCGAAGCAGCCTCTAACCGTAAAGGCGCGCTTGGGCAACGCACTGTATTTTTCCATACGAAAGCGCCCTTGATGCTCGAAAAAGAATCCGAATTTTGTGTTGGCGGTCGCAGTGCAATCGGAAATAACGATACGCTCCTCTTCGCTGTAACCAAATCCTATACCGAAGCCCGAAGCACCGTTGCTTGCATCGGTCGCAGCTTTGCCGCAGCCGACAGCAGTACAGGCTGTGATCGAGCAGTCTATCGGGCAGTCTACACCAAAGCCTGTGGCATCTGTGTTTTTTACGGTCACATTCTTAAAATGGCAGTTTTTGAAAAGATTGAACATAAAGCCTTTTCCTGCGGATGTGTAAACCTCGCAGGAGGTACCCGAGGCATCTATCACGAAGCTCTCGAACAGGCAGTTTTCAAGATAGAGCGCCTTTCCTGTATCGAGATATTCGTTGAAATAGAACATATCCAGCCCGTAGCTCGTATGTCCGACGGGCTTTAGAATGGTTTTTTCGCCTTCACCGACAATAGAAACGCCCGAGCGCATTTTGATACAGTGCGAGCCGATGGTCTGACTGCCGTTTTCGGCAAATTCATATTCCCCCTCGGGTATATACACCGTTTTCCCCGTAAGCGCGGCTTCATCTATAACCGCTTGCAGCGCTTTGCTGTTTGCTTCACCGGAATTCTCGGTGCAAACACCTCGCCTTGCGGCATTGATTATGTCACCGTCCTGCGTACTGTGAGAGCAGGATGTGAGCATCAACAGAAGCAAAAGCGTAAATATAAAAAAGTGTTTTTTCATCGCAGTTATAAAATCTCAGAAGAAGGAGATGTCACTGACATACTCTCGCGGCTTTATTCTATAAACATCGCGTCGCCAAAGGAGAAGAAACGGTATTCTCTCCGAATGGCTTCCTCGTAGGCGGAGAGGACGATCTCTCTTGAGGAAAGCGCAGAAACGAGCATCAGAAGTGTGCTTTCGGGCAAATGGAAATTGGTGATGAGTGCATCGACACAACGGAAACGGTAGCCAGGATAGATAAAGATGCGAGTGTCTGCACGGATCGCGTGAAGGACTCCGTTTTCGTCGGCTGCGCTTTCCAGTGTTCTGACGGAGGTCGTTCCGACTGCTATGATACGGCGGCCCTCGGCCTTTGCACGGTTGACAGTATCAGCAGCCTCCTGAGAAACAGAGAAATATTCGGCGTGCATGACATGATCCCGGACGTTGTCGACCTTAACGGGACGAAAGGTACCGAGACCGACGTGCAGCATGACGGGAACGATCTCGATCCCCTTTTGTCTGATCGCATCCAAAAGCTCGGGAGTGAAATGGAGACCGGCTGTCGGTGCAGCGGCGGATCCTTCCTCGTTTGCGTAAACAGTCTGATAACGGGATCGGTCCTCAAGCTTTTTTGTAATATAGGGGGGGAGTGGCATGTTGCCGATCTCATCAAGGACCTCATAAAGTGTTTTGTAGCGGTTCTTGTCATATGTGAAACGGACGATACGGTTTCCGTCTGCGACAGTTTCAAGAATGTCGGCACGAAGGATACCGTCGCCGAAGGATACGGCAGCGCCCGGCTTGAGACGGCGTCCGGGATGCAGAAGGACCTCCCAAACATCCTCCGCCTGCTGACGGAGCAGCAAAAACTCAACGGCGACAGAAGAATTTTCAGCGATCTTTTTTCCGTAAATACGCGCGGGAATGACCTTGGAGTCATTGATGACAAGGACATCACCCGGCTGAAGATAGTCCAAAATATCGCGGAAAATGCGATGCTCGAGATGTCCGGTTTTTTTATCAAGCACCATGAGACGGGATTCGTCTCGCTTTGCCGAGGGCTCCTGTGCGATCAGCCGCTCGGGAAGTTCATAGAAAAAGTCCTTGGTAGAAAGATTGCAGTCGCTCATATGGGGTCTCCGTTGTTTTTGAATCATTTGATCGTGCACGTATGAAAGGGGCATATTGACGTGCACTGCTTTCATATCCGAGAATATAAAAACACATGACCATTATACCATATATCCGTTAAAAAAGGAAGGGTTATTTATGAAGATTTTTGCTTTTTTGCAGAATTTTTATCGGACATCTCCGTCCTTTTTTTGCTTTTCTTCAATAAAAGAGGTTTTTTGGAGGACTGCGTCCCACAAGGAAAGCAGATGGGTGCTTTCCTCATCGGAAAACGGACAAAGGGGCAGACGGTATACGGGAGCGCAGAGCCCTCTTGCGGCAAGTGCGGCTTTGACGGGAATGGGATTGACCTCCTCAAACAGTGCACGGATCAGCGGCGCAAGGGTACACTGCAGGGCAGCCGCCTGTGCATAGCTTTTCTCAAAGCAGAGCTCGCATAGCCTGCGTACCGTTTTCGGCATAAGATTGGACAGCACTGATATGACACCGTGTCCGTTCATTGCCAGTGTGGGAACGATCACGCCGTCACAGCCGGTATAGAGAGCAAGGGAATCGCCGACAGCGTTCAAAAGCAGTGCTGTACGTTCCATATCGGATGTGGCGTCCTTGACACCGATGATCTGCGGATGCGCGGCAAGTCTTTTGTATGTTTCAACGGAGACCTTCATTCCGGTTCTTGATGGGACCTCATAAACGATCAGCGGAATATCGGACTGATCGGCGATGGTCATGTAATGACGCCACAGCCCCTCTTGAGAGCATTTGTTGTAGTATGGGGTAACGATGAGTGCGGCATCGGCACCTGCACTTGCGGCGTTTTTTGTCAGTGACACCGTTTTTGCGGTCGTGGATGCACCGCACCCTGCGATGATGACCGTGGATGCATCACTGTTCTCTTTTGCAAGCTCGATCAGTCGGGTGTGCTCACCCGATGTCAGAGCAGAGGCCTCGCCTGTCGTTCCTCCGATGACCAGCGCCGGAACGCCTGCCTCCCCTTGCATTTGCAGCAAACGAAGAAAAGCCGTTTCGTCGATTTTTTCGGGATCGTGTTTTTGGAACGGTGTGACAAGTGCGGTCGCAGTTCCGCGAAACAGTAGGTTGTTTTTCATGGCAATACTCCTTTTGAAATGATCTCGGTATCAGCATATGAAAAACAATGCGATTTGTCTCTTCGCTTGATCGGTATGGAGTACTCGAAAAAAGAAGCACACCGCAACAACGGATCGTTACGGTGCGCCTTTGTGGATCTGCAAGATATTATGTGCAAAGAATCTCGTTTACATAGGAGGAGATGTCAAAAACATCGGTTCGGGCATCCTTTCGCAGATACAACGGATGGTGGGGGTGCCCTTTTTTGGAACGGCTTCCGACAGAATACCAGACAGCACCGAAGCTTTGTCCGATTTTGATCATGTCACGGACAGCGGGGATAAGATAACTCCGCTTTTCGATGATGGTACCCCATGCAGCCCAAATCGCGGGCGTATGTCCGTTTCCGTAAAGGGAGAGCACATAACGGAACGCATTCATGTTTTCTGCATGGAGCGTTTCGTTGATCTGCTTGTCCATATCGTTCGGATCTGTAGCACGCTGTGCATAAACGTTGAACATAATGAAGCTGTCATATCCGTTTGCAATCGCGATCCGTTCGACGCTCTTCAGCGTATTGTCGAGATCGCCCGGCGCAGCGGTTGACGGATTGATCCCGATGCAGATGAGG
>JAFQMO010000022.1 GCA_017414385.1 Clostridia bacterium | reverse complement strand
TGCGCATCGGTTTGTGCAAGCTCAGCAGCCTTTGCAAAATATTCGTAGCCGCGCGCAAGCGTTTCGTTGAAATAACGGTCCTTTTCGTCGATCTGTTCGTAATATTTGAGCCAATCGACACTTGCGGGATTCTTGATCTGCTCTGCTGTCAGATCGGAAAGATCAACCTGTTCCTCAATGATACGCTTTGCAAAGTCATAATCAGCAGGGAAGGTGTTATCGGGATTGTCAAAGGTTTTTTGACATTTGCTTTGCGCATCCGCCAAGTCGATAAATGCGCGGATATATTCCCAGCCGGGACCGTAGTAATCATGAAGAAAACCGTTCATGTAATTTTCGAACTCCTCGCGTGTCATGTAAGGATCCCACAGAAGCTTTCCGATCAGATAAGCACGAAGCTCTCCGAATCCACCGTTGTACGATTTATCGGATGCGCCTTCGTAGTAAAAATACCGTACATCGTTATTTACAAATGTCTGCATATTCTCCCAAAGATCATGCAGATTGGGATTGATGGCATTGTAAGCGCCGAAATTGGTGGAGTACTCCCAAATCATGAGATTGTTGCTGATTGCGCTCCATTCTTCGATCAGCTGCTTGAACGTGTAGCCTGCAGGGACCAGATCCTCGTTGCCGTGCTGATACGGATGTTCATTCAGTGTATGCGCATGGCAGGCTCCGATCGTACAGAGCTGAACGAGAACATTATCTGCAGGGACAACATCAGACTTGGGGGGCATGGTCGTAAAGTGATATGCGAAGGTATGGAAGAGTACGTCGGGATATTCGTCGGCAAGCTCTTCTGCGATACGGTTGACAAACTTGAGATAGTGGCCGGAATAGCCGTGCTCTTCAATGGAAGCCGCGCACACATCGCAGGGACAGACACCGTCCGGACCAATGTCATTTTGTGAGATAGAGATGGCATAACCCTCACTTATGGAAAGGTAGTACCGCAGGCTTTGAATGACACCTTCATAGGTCGCCTCCGAAGAAAGACATGGATCAGAGGAGGTCGGTTCGCTTGCACCGAGAAGTCTTGAAATTGTATGGCATCCGAGACCGCTGACCCACGTGTCGCTTCCGCCATATTCATAGGTATGGACCCAATTTGAATTGAATTTCATTTGTGCGGAAACATGCGGATCGACGGTACAGCATCTCCAACTTGTCGAACGTATTTTGTTGATCGGAATCTGCTGATCTTGTCCAACGGCAAGACCGATGGTATCGGTGGTTGGAAAGAACTCCGACTGTGAACTGTAAAAACGGCAGCCGAGGTGTTCCTCAAGGAAGGTATAGACAGAGTAGAGCGTACCTCTCAATTCGCCGCCGACAAGCCATACGGTGTCCTCGGTGATATCAATGACAAAGCCTTCATCGCCCAGCTTCTCACGGTCAAACTGACCGTCCGTTTCGCGGTTTGTCTTACCGACAACGATTTCATGCGCTGCGGGCGCTTCTGTATCGAGAACGATGGGAAGGGTTGTGCCGGAGATCTTTTCGATGTAAAGCTGCAGTTCCTTTGCCGCTGTAACCTCAGAGGGAGATGCATTCTCTCCGCGGACAATAACATAATCCGATGTACCGTCCTCGACGATATACAGATCGGGATTCTGAGCAACGGTCGGGGTATAGGTGTAGTGCGGGATGAACTCCTCCTCAGGAGCAT
>JAFQMO010000021.1 GCA_017414385.1 Clostridia bacterium | reverse complement strand
CGGCTTTGTCACGCAGATGAAGTTTGACAAAAAGCTCTTTGCGACCGACAAGGGCATCGATGCGTTCATCGGTATGGCAAAGACCTATTTTGCGATGGGTGGACAGCAGCTGTCGATCAACGTCCTCGACCGCGCAACACTGCTTGCCGCACAGAAGAACCCCGAGCAGTACAAAAATCTGATCGTCCGTGTCGGCGGCTACAGCGATTATTTCTGCAATATATCAAAGGATTTACAGCAAAACGTCATTGATCGGTCGGAGTTTGTGTTTTAAGGATCTATGATATTCACATCGACATACTCATCAATACAGTCATTGAAGTTTGATCCTTTTACCTCCTCCCGTACCAACCGCTTTATCTTATCCTCCAACGACTCCTTCGCCGTCTCACTGAAATGCACTCTCACCACATAAGTGGTGTTTCCGATCACCTTGCGATAACAAGGCTGTGTGTTGATAGTCGGATTTTCTTTCTGATTCATCATTTTCCTCCAAAAATAGAATATTGCCCGTCAAGGAATATGCCTGGAAACGAAGTCTGGAAACGGACTTCAAAAAACCTCTGACATACCCTTGTCGGGCTCCTTCTTTGTAAAAAGTTTTTTCTTGTATTTTTCTGTTGCTTTCGTTTCCATAATATAAAAATCCTTATAAATAAAGGGGTATTTAAAATATATGGAAACAGGACTTGGAAACGCGGTGGAAACGGGCTGGAAACACGCTATGATTTTTCAGAACGGAATTACCAGTTGTTCCTCCTCTTTTTGAGCTTCCGCACCAAAAACATCCTCAATTTCACCGTCCTTTTCCGGGAGCGCGTTTCCGGAGACGGGGATTCGCTCCCATCCTCTCTGTTTACCGTACTGATCAAAGAACCTCGGATTTGGAAACGGTCTCCAACCTTCAATGCTGTTGTTCATGATATCGTTGATCTCCCGAATCTCCCATTGCTTCGGTTCTTCAAACGCATGATGTAAGGCTTCTGCATAAATCTGTTTGGAGCATACCTGCGTGCCGCTGAAATGATCAAGAAAGGCCTGTATCATGCCGGCTTTTGTGTCTTCCGGCATGAATTGCTTCTGAAGATCTTTTAACTCCCGATTCATGGCACTCGACAATGTCAGCTTGAAATCTCCGCTCCGATAGATTGCCATTGCCTCAGCCCACATCTGATGGATGTATTCTCTGGAAGCAGCTTCGTCTTCCAGGATATGTACCTCTGCATTTTCTGTGTTCACCATGATGGGCAGGAACCGTCGGTTCCCGCTTCGGTCTAGCGGAAGAAAATCCATTGTGTTGGAACTTCCACCAAACACACATTGCCGCAGTCGGTCTGCAGGATGGGTTTCATACGGAATCTTGTAGGTTTCCTTTGTACGGCTGATAAATGACTTGATTTCCTCAATGCTCTTTGCATTGGCGGTGGCAATCATTTCCGACATTTCAATAATCCAATGTCCCTGCATCTTGCGGTACACATTGTCATCATCGATGTTTTTCAGATCGTCGGAGAACCATTCATCCCGCATTGCCAGCAATCGGAAGAAAGTCGATTTGCCTGCGCCCTGACCGCCGACCAGGCATAGCATCACCTCAAACTTGCACCCCGGCGTAAACACACGGCTGATTGCGCCGAGCATGAACAGAAGCAGACATTGATATGTGTATGCGCACGGTTCAGCACCGAGATACCGTGTCAGCGCATATCGGATCCGTTCTTCGCCATCCCAAACAAGCGTGTTCAAACAATCGCGGATGGGATGGTACTTTCTGTTGTCGGCAGCAATGGTGATTGCCTTCTCTATCTTTTTTTCGCTTGTCAGTCCGTATTTTTCTTCAAGATACAGCATGAGATAATTGCGGTCGGTATCTGTCAGTGTGGTGGTCTGCTTCTCCCACCACAGCGGCTTGACAATATCGATGCGTTCTGTGAGAATATTATACTTGATCGCATCACAGAGCATCGGATCG
>JAFQMO010000020.1 GCA_017414385.1 Clostridia bacterium | reverse complement strand
CGGTACCACTCAAATTGCACAGCGCTCATACGCCGTACCCCTCAGGCTCTATTCGAAGCCGTATGCTTTTACGCAGCAATCACGGATGGGTTCTACTGAAACCGCACAAGCCGGTTCGTTCTTCCCATCAGCTCGGAAGCTACAACACCGAACCATCCCCCCGACGGTTTTCACCAACCACCGTCTCTCTGCAGAGCGGAATCATACAAACTGCACTTTTCGGCGTTTTCTTCGTCAACGCTTTCAATGAAAGTATTATATCACATTATATACACATTTGTCAACATTCTTTTGCAAAAAAGACAGTATTTCAATGAAAAAAGATCAAAGCTTATTTCTCTGAATTTTTCCGGAAATGGTCTTGGGAAGCTCATCGCGGAAAACAACCACTCTGGGATACTTATAAGGAGCGGTATGCGACTTGACATACTCCTGAATTTCCTTCTTCAATTCCTCTGTGCCGACCGTTCCCTTTGTCAGGACGATGCTCGCCTTTACGACTTGTCCGCGCACCTCATCGGGAACAGCGGATACACCGCACTCCAAAACATAAGGCAGCTCCATGATGACCGATTCGATCTCAAACGGACCGATACGGTAACCGGAGGATTTGATAACATCATCCTTACGGCTGACATACCAGAAATAACCGTCCTCATCACGCCATGCGGTATCACCCGTATGATAAACGTCATCATACCAAGCCTCGTTTGTCTTCTCCGGATCGAGATAATACTCGCGGAACAGACCGCACGGAACGCCGTCCTTTGTGTGGATAACGATCTCACCTGTCTCACCGTTGGGCAAAGAATTACCGTCAGCATCGACGATGTCGATGTCATACTGCGGTGATGCTTTACCCATCGATCCGATTTTCGGTACCGTTCCGACGAGGTTGGCAATGGTCAGCGTTGTTTCTGTTTGACCGAAGCCCTCCATGATCTCAAGGCCCGTTGCCGCCTTAAACTGACGGAACACCTCCGGATTCAGCGCTTCGCCTGCAGTTGTCAGATGGTGGATGGAGGAAAGATCATATTCGGAAAGATCCTGCTTAATCAGCATACGAAGCATTGTGGGCGGTGCGCAGAAGGTCGTGATCTGATACTTTGCAAACATCGGAAGGATCTTTGCAGCATCAAAGCGGTCGAAATCATACACAAACACCGCACCCTCGCAAAGCCACTGTCCGTAAAGCTTACCCCAAAGGGATTTACCCCATCCCGTATCGGAGATGGTCAGATGCAAGCCGTCTCTTTCACAGCAGTGCCAATATTTTGCCGTAACAAAATGTCCGAGCGCATAGGTATGCGCATGCGCCGCCATTTTCGGATTGCCTGTCGTGCCTGACGTAAAGAACATCAACGCAATATCGCTGCCGCAGGAGGTATCCTCGCTTCTTTCAAACTTACCGGAAAAGCGCGGATACTCCTCATAAAAATGATTCCATCCGTCCTTCGTACGGCCCTCACCGACCAAGATCTTTGTTTTGACCTGCGGACATCTTGCAGCTGCAGCGTCAGCGATATCTGCAGTATCTCCGTCCGCGGTACAAACAATTGCACTGACACCCGCTGCATTGAATCTGTATTCAAAATCGTGATCCTTCAACTGATTGGTCGCAGGAATCGCGATCGCACCGATCTTATGAAGTGCTACCATCGCAAACCAGAAAGGATAGTGTCTTTTCAGAACAAGCATGACACGGTCACCCTTCTTGATGCCAAGTGACATAAAATAGTTGGCACACTGGTTGCTTGCACGCTTGATATCCCGGAATGTGAATCGTCTTTCCACGTCATATTTATCAACATGAAGCATTGCCAGCTTATCGGGATAGTTATCAGCGATCTTATCAACAATGTCAAATCCGAAATTGAACGAATCCGCGTTCTCAAAGCGGATATCCCGCAGAACACCGTTCTCATCCTCCACTGTACGTACGAACCGTTCGCAAACCAGCTTTTCCGATGTCTGTGCAGTTACGATACTGCGCCGGACCTCATCCTCCTTGGTCTTCTCTCCCGGAAGAACAACCGCACAGAAAACACAATCCTTGCCGTCAACAGCGATCATACCGTGCGGTGTGGAAGAATCGTAATAAATGGAATCTCCCTCATCCAGATATTCTACGTGGTCACCGACCTGTACCTTCAAACGTCCGGAAAGCACCAGATCAAATTCCTGACCGCTGTGTGTTGCCAAATGGATCGGTTTATTCTGCTGTGATGCGGAATACTCGTAACGGACCCAATAGGGCTGCGCAAGCTTGTCACGGAACTTCGGTGCCAGGTTTTTGATGTCAATGCCAGCCTCCTTTGCCGTCTCCTGTCCCTGTCCCTTACGGGTAACGGTATAATTTGTCAGCTTTGCGCTGTTTCCCTCCAACAGCTCTGTCATATCAATATCAAAGGAAAGCGCACATTTATGTATAAAAGAGAATGGAATATCTGTCTTACCGCCTTCATAAGCAAGATAAGCTTCTTCCGAAACCTCTGTTTTCACAGCCATTTCCGCAGAACTCCAGCCCATAATTTCACGCATCTCCTTGATTCTGGAAGCAATTTCGGAGAGCTGCATCATTGTCGTGTTCGTGTCCATTATTGGTCTTCTCCTTTTCATAATAATTAAAATAAAAACAGACTCGTCTCAAAAGTTTTGAGACGAGTCTGATGAAATCAAACCTGCGGTACCACTCAAATTGCACAACATACGTTGTGCCGCTCTTCAAGCTCCAACAAGCTCTATGCATTCACGCAGCATTCACGGAAAAAACCTACTTATCCCGAACGATCGGAATGTTTGGCTCTTCGGCTCAGAAGTGATAAGTCTTGTGTCTGCTGCTTATCGGATTCCACCATCCCCGACTCTCTGTAAAGATACAAACACGACCGTCTTCGTCATTGCCTTTTATTCTATTTTCGATGTGATGCAGATATTATATCACACGTATTTTGGTTTGTCAATAGTTTTTTTGCATATTTTTTTCATTTTTATGCAGCCTCGGATATGCCCTCCGATACACACTCTGTTGAAAATGCTTCGGCATCAGATTCCCCGTCAAAAACAAGTATCAGCGTTTGTGTCGAACCTCTACGGAAAACAACAAGCTCTACGGTATCTGTAACATATACCGAGGAGAAGCATCTGTCAAAGTCCTCCACTGTTTGAACCGCAACACCGTTAACAGAAAGAATAATATCTCCTCTCTGAAGACGATTGTTCTCTGCGTAAGAGCTCGGTTCCATATAACAAACAAGAAGACCAACCGGTATTTTATAAAGAGCTGCCTCCTCGTTTGTCACCGCCTCCAGCAAAACACCGAGATCGGATCTGATGACAGGGACAAGCGGTATGAGTGCTTCTGTCGAATCCTCTTCAAGCACCGGCTCTGTTTGGTCCGGCTCCTCAGTAAGTATTTCAGTAGTTGTCTTGGTATCAGCATCCGTTTCGGTATTATCGGAGCTCACCTCACCGGATGACCCGTCCCCCTCTGTTTGACGATGTGCCCGCATCCAATCGTGCAGCAGCACAGCCGCAGGGTCGATCGGGATCGAATAGATCACATCTGCATCACCGTCACCTGTTACAGTGCGGACATTGATACCGATCACTTCACTTTCATCATTCAAAAGCGGACTTCCCGAAACGTAACCCTCACCGCGTACGGTCGAACAAAGAACGTCCTTATAATTATCATCCGCTGTGTCATGATCGGTAACCGGGATTCGTTCCTTTCCGAATATGTGACCGGAAGCAAAAGCCGCAGCTATGTCCGCATCGAACATCCGCTCCACCGCGACCACCGAATCCCCCGGGACGACCGCCTCCGAAGAACCAAGACATACCGCAGACATGCCTGTTGCTTCAATTTTCAAGAGGGCCAGATCGTATGCCGTATCAAAGGAGATCAGCTCCGCATCATATGCGTGACCGGCTTCCGTTTTGACAAAGCAAGGAATACCCGTCTGCAAAATATGATAAGCCGTTACAAGATAACCGTCCTCTGACAAAAAGAAACCGTTTCCCGCAAAATGCGTTGTCGTATCACCGAAATGAAGGGAAACAACCGACGGATATGTCTTCTGCGCGATGATCTCATCCGACATGATCTTCTGTGCATAATCATCATCCAATGTTTCAACACCCGTATCTGTTTCCGGAAGGAGATCTGTATCGGGCTCTGTAAAAGCTCCTGTGTCGATCGGAGAGACCGTATCCTCAGGCGTTTCGGGAGATTCAGGCACCGTCTGCTCGGGTTGCTCTTCGGTATCTTCGGAATACCGTCCTTCGTCATCCGTGTCAACAGGCAAAAGCCCCTGCAGCGGATCACCGGATACAGTATGCCCGTCATTTTCAAGAGACAGCTTGTCATTCATCCCGTTTCTGCCCAAAAAAGAACCACGGATAAAGGCAACAGACAGCACACCCGCCAAAGAAGCAAAGCACAGCACAAATATGAACACCGCAGTCAAGCAAAACGCACGCATACCGCGCACCGCATATTTCCTTCGCTGCGTCTGCAGATCCTTCTGATATTCGTCATAATCCAACGATATTGATAGCCGCCCCAACTGTTTTCGAGGAAATCTTCGTTTTTTCTCTCAGATCGCTTCATAATGATGCTGCCCCCCTTTCCCGTAAATCCGATTTTATTCTTCAGTTATATCATATCAAAATTTTTTTAACAAATCGTAAAGGTCTTGTTTTACTTTTATGAAGGACACGTAAACATTTCATACATAAATTTCTTTTTCCGCAAAAAATAATGCTATACGGTTCAAAACGTTACCCTTATCGGAGATGCTTTGTAATCAGAACAAAACAAAAAGCAGGTGCTGCATTTTGAGCAACACCCGCTTTGATCTTTGTTTCACCGGAGCATCTATACATGCTTCATCGAAATCCCCATACAGCAACCACGCTTCGCTTGATACTATCTATACGCCAATCGCCTGACGCGGCTGCCTGACGCATTATCCGTTCTGTTTTCCTTTTCTGTCTTGTATCTGTTTCAGTGTCGCAAACCGCAAAAACTGTTTTCTGGAGGAAACACCGAGCTTTGCGTAAATATTTTTGTTGTGGTATTTCATCGTGTTTTCCTTGATTCCAATGATACCGGCGATCTCTGCCGTGGTTTTTCCATCCACATACAATTCATAAATACGCATTTCCTGCGGTGTCAGCGTCTTCAGATTGCAGAGAAAATACTCATAATCCTCCAATACGATCTCGGTTTTGCTTTCCTCCGAAAGATGCAGGATCTCGCTTTTGGCAAGCTCATATTCCTCCAATGCCCGCTCATATGCTTCTCTTGCACGTGCAGCCTCCTGCTCAGCTGCTTGCTTTGCGGTTTTCAACGTCCTCAGCTGCTCCTCAAGCACGGAGGATTTCCTTTCAATAAAGTTAAACAGATCGTCGAATTCACGGATTTTCAGCTGTTCCCCGTCATTCTCGCTATCCTTGATCTGCTCGATCTTACGAAGGATCGGCGCAACATACTTACGGCTCAAAAACAGGCAGTATGCAAACATGATCAGAACAACAGCAAAAATAATTCCGACGGTTTTCACCTGACCGCGCTGAACCAGGGAGTCAAACTGCGCCTCCGTCAGCATAAGCGCAACCGTAAACGTGCCTTCGCCGAAGATCACGTCCTGTGTTTTTCCGATACATTTTTCCGTACCAAGGTCAAACACCGCATTCCCTTTTTTCTCTGTAACCTTCACATCACTCGAGTGGATCGTATTATAGCGTCCCGAATTGAACTGACAAGAGAACACCCCTTGCCTTTCATCGAGCAGCGCTCCGATGAGTTGTCCCAGCTTATCGTCGTTTGTTTTCTTCGACAGTTGAAAATACACGTCGTTAATTTCAAAACCGCAGACACCGATAATGCTGTCCCTCTGATCCCGAATCGGCACATAGACATACCGCGCACGCTCCCATGTGTCGGGAATTTCAACAACGGGACTGAGAATATATTGCGTGTTGTTTGAGAAAACAGTATCACAGGAATCGAAGAAATCCGTACGCATTTCATTGCTCCATCCGCTATGGAAGGTGATGCTTCCCTCTTTTGCTGTAGAAAAAGAGCCGCGGTAGAGCGCAATATCATTGTTGACCGTGCTTTCCGAATAGATATTGATATATTTCAGATAAATACCGTTATACAGCGGCACATCGGATCGGCTGTTTACCGTTGTGTCCAAAATATAGAACGCACCGCTTGCAGGAGCGAGCTGCATATTCAGATAAATGATATCATAAAGCGCACCTTGCAGAGCTGATAGGACATCCGAATCATTTTTCAAACCGGCGAATTCAAGATTATTCTCTGTCAGATAATTTTGTATTTCTGCCTCGAGCTGATTGGAAAAGGAAATGGCATGAGCAGCTGCTTTGTCATAATCGCGCTCAATATTGTCTGCATAGGAAAGCAGTTGGGTATCAAGCACATCCATGATCTGCGTGCTCGAGGGATTCATGATACCGAACAGATTCAAAAAAAGCAGGACCAGGGACAAAACCAAAGCAATGGCTGAAATGATATAGGCAATAAAGCGTCGACGAATGGAAATTTCACCGTTTTTGATCTGTCGGATGAGCTGCGGTAAACCAAATTTCAGAAATGATCTCATACGAAGGTCTCCTTATTTCACGGTTAGGTCAATCAGTTCAGAAAGAGCACCTTCGACCAATGCTTCCATTACTTTCTCGGGATCTTCCCCCTCACCTATCCGTTTCCTGTACTGATGGTACGCAGACCTCAGAACCGTCTTGACATTTGCTTCAAAATCAAGCTGTATCTCCGATGCACCGTCATACAGGGGAAGTGCGTGGAACGTATATCGATCGAGCATCGTATCAACTGCCGCATAAACACTGCGATAATTATCTTTTTCAATCTTATCAAGATCGGCAAAAAGCGCATCAAAGGCTTCAGCTGTCACCGGAAGATACCCTGCGGTCGTTACAAATTCAAGATTATTCTCTTTTTCGGTCAGCCACTTGGCAAAGATCACCGCTGCCCGATTGCGGCGTTCGTCCTCACTTCTCATTGCAAACAGTCCGCCGCCGCGATAGATCACGCCTGCCTCTTCATCCGTGAAGGTCGGATATGGAAGCGCTGTTGCTTCGATCGCTTCGGTCGTATTGTCGGGATAGATGACCTCGGAGGGCTGGTACAGCACATCTGCGGTCGATCCGGTATTTGCTATGATCTCCGCGGTTTTCCACCGTGCGGCAGCATACCCCTCATCAAGGCAGATACCGCCATAGATCGCTGCCTCCGCAAGCGGACTCCATATCGAGCGGAATGCCTCCTCATCAAGCCGCAGTCTTCCGCCTCGAACCAATTCGCTTCCGTATGCCTTCATCCCCACATATGCATAATGATAGTAGTCATTGATCTGAAGGAAATTCTTCCCATCTGACCAATCATAATAGGTACGTGCAGCCCTGAATACACCGTCAAAGGCAGTCAGATCGTTCATGGTGATCCCTGTATCCGCGCTGAAGCGATCAAACAACGTTTTGTTCAGATAAAAAGCCTCCAGAGACTTTGCCACGGGGAGCATAAGAAGCTGTTCTCCGAAATACCCCTCATCGAGAAATTCTGCGCGAAAGGCGGACAGCTCCTCCTTTGTAAAATAAGCATCCCAGGATAAGAGATTTTCCCTTCCGACGATCTCCGCGACTCTCGGATATGCGGTAAACAGATCCGGCATTGCTGCGGCTCCGGGCTCATTGTTTGCGGATGCGGAAAGCGCTTTGTCAATGGCAGAGGAGCTGGTGACCGATACGACATTGACCGTAATACCGTACTCACTGCCAAGCGAGCGGTTAAATTCATCAATGACAGTATTCAGCGGAGAGATCGTTTGGCTTCCGTACACGTGCCACATGGTCAGAGTGACCGGATCGGCAGGGCTCGGCATATGTTTATGCGCACAGCCGGTCAATATCGTCATAAGGAGCGCAATACTCAGGAGAAATACAAGTGTTTTTTTCATATTTATGACCTTCCCTTTCTGACACATACTGAAGTCTTGTGACGGTTTCCGTCAGAAAATTTGCATCGGAGATACCAAAGGAGCAAAACTTAATGGTCTGAAAAATGATTCATTCTTCAAGCTGCATCTTCCGGTATGAGATTCCTACCCCAATCCCTACCCTTTTTTGAAATTTTTTCGTTTTTCCTACCCGTTTGGACCCAATCGGGTAGGGACAAAAGCGCGAAAAAAATGTATAATCATACTTGCAAGAATACCGAAGGGGATATGGGTCTTGCCGCAGTCGATCAAATTGCGGGGGATGTCCCGTTGCAAACACATAACAAACGCTGTGAGCACGCCAACGGTGACAGAGTCCGCCCCGATCTTCTATGACCATTATATCACAAAACTGTGATTCAATCAAGAGGGGATGCGTTTTTATTAAGGAAACGGAATGCTTACGTTCTGTCAGCCTGAAAGGAGGACAAATCAGTTGGATACTCAGAAAACCGCCGCCTACAAGGTGATATCAGCTGCTGATGGGAACCGCTACAAGTTTACTGTGAGCTGTCCGGCGCACTGGCTTGCACAACCGAGCCGATCCGTGCAAAATTGCCGGGGGAAGAATTACGGATCGCATGGGAAACGGTCGGCAAAAAACAGTTTAACCTCTGCCATAAATGCAAAAGATGGGTCATCGATGCCGTATACAATGCCGACGTGTGGGAATGTGTGGCATGTGCGCCCTACGAGGCAGAACCGAACTACTGTAAAAACTGCGGTATCAAAACGGAAAAACCGTCCGGAAAATGTCCTGCCTGCGGACATCAGCTTGTGTACGAGGGAGAGGGGAGCGAGCAATGACAAAGGAAATCTACTTCCGAAATCTGGAACAGTTCGGTTTCGGACCGAATGTGATGAAGAAAATGAAAATCTGTCCCAAATGCGGTCAGATTGCCAAAAAAGGTTCCCTGTTTTGTCGCAGCTGCAAAGCCTTCCTTACAAGAGAAACCTTATACGATCACTATCGAAGACGGCACAGATATTGTACAGGATGCGACACGGTCATTGCTTCTGATGCAAGGTATTGTCCGCACTGCGGGATGAAAGCGCAGCAATACGCCGTTGGCGGATAAGGACCATCGGGTATATATCGGCAACCGTCAGGTATGTCACACAAGCGCTTCATATTCAGAAAGAGGTGGGAGCACCGTCTCCCCTTCTTCTCAAGGTCCTTCTCCGCGATACGTGAGAAGGACCTTGAGAAGAAGAAATCTTCAATTTTTTTTACACAGGAGGCATTTATTATGCGCTATACAGGCAAATGGGTATTTCACTCCATCGGTATGATGAACGATTCTGACGAAATGGTATACCTCAATGCAGAGGAATATCTGAAGGCACCGATGCCATATGTCGACGAATCGGATGAGGAAGCAGTCGCGGACGAAATGAATGAGAGACAACGCATGGTCGGCGGACAGATTGCCGTATGCGAGGACGGCAATCTGTATATGCTGATGCCTCTGCCCAAAGACGTTTCTCAAGAAGAGATCGATCAAGCTGTCCAGGCCGGTATCGTCAAGCTTTACGACGGTATGATGACCGACGATCCGATGGCATGGGAAGAGCGTGACGGTGAACTTTGGCAGGAGATCGGAGAAGGCATGAGCGAGGATGGTTGGGTAAAGTTGTCCGACGATGACGGATATCTGCTCTTTATGACGACCCGATACGTAAAGGCTGAATAAGTGATATCTT
>JAFQMO010000019.1 GCA_017414385.1 Clostridia bacterium | reverse complement strand
TGCTGTGGGTGTTGCCTTAAATCGCATTGTGGTGCATTCCCTTGTGCATTTCGACGATGGATACGATTTATAGGCGTTCAGAAACAATAATCTAAAAAGGGACGTTTCTTATAACAAAAACCACGCGGTCGCCGCGTGGTTCCAAATAAGTGAATCCATAAAAAAATCCTCCAAATACTCTTTCACAGACGAGACCTGCCGGTCAAATCCAAGAAGAATATTCGGAGGATCTTATCTACGAAAAAGGTGACCGCAGACAAGCACCTTGTATGACATCTGTCATGTTGATTTCAAGCGCATTTTTCCCGTGAGGACTTGATCTTTTTGTACAGAGGGACAAGCAGAAGCCGCAGGACCCTTGCACACAGATAAGAAAGCACAAAAACAGTGAGGACCATGGCAGGCATGAAGTATCTCTGTCCTTTATAGACGATCCGATCGATAATGTCGGAAAGCAAATACATTTCAAAGGTGCAAACACTGATCTCGCGGAAGACAACACCAAACGGCCGCGGCAACTCCACATCGTAAAAAAGCAAAAAGACTGTCAATGCAACAGCACCCGACGTAATACAAGCAAATCCATTCATCATATACCAAGCGTATCCGTTCTCGACAGAAGAGAAAAACCAGCAAAGAGCACTCGGGACGGCAATCGCCAGCACTGTCAGTAAAACAGCGTATATCTTCTTCACGCGCGGACGGTATTCCGCGATCATTGCGCCGATATAATAATATGTGATCGGATATGCCGATTTCCAATAATCGGGCAGAATATTCAGTGCGGCACCGTTGACGCGAAAGCTTTCCAATGTTGTTGGCAGCATCGTCAGAAGGACGAGGATCGTACACAACAACAGCCGCGCACGAAATGTCTGCAATCGATCAAACAGCAGATTGAGAAACGGGATCAGCAAAAACAGCCCGATATACATCTCAACATACCATGCGTAGCCGTTTGCGGAAAAGTTCAGAATAGAGCGAATGGATGAGAAGACATCATAAGAAGTATTCCCTTTGTAAACAGCATACAGAATACAAAATACAGAGATCACGGCATATGAGATCAGAACAGGAATGATCCCTCGAAAATATGCAGCTGTCAAGGTCTTCTTTCGATTGAGATAACCGGTCAGCATAATAAACAACGGCACACATGACAGCGATGTAAAGCGAATGACAACATATACAGTCCACTTCAGTGAATGGATCGCCGTCCCCATAGGTGTCAGATAGGCAATGGCATGTGTCGCCATCACAAAAAGAATTGCGAGCACACGGATGATATCGGGACCGTTCAAGCGTTGTTTCATAAGTGATTCCTCTCGCATATCCGTATTTTTAATCCCCAAACATAGAACCGATCAGCATCATTCCTGCTTTTCACCGCAGTTCTGACAAAAAACCGCATCCTTTTCCAATACGACTCCGCATATGCGGCATACTGCCAGCTTCTGTGTCCCCGGTATTTCAATCTCATTCGACTCATTTGACAGTCTTAACGGCCTTTCATTCGTCACGGGATCTCCGCACATCGGACAATACAAGTGACCGCGCTTGATGGATGTTCCGCAGCGGAGACACTTTCCGTGCAAACGGATCTCCTCAATGGACGCACGCATTCTGCCAATCATCGTCTGTATTTCCCGAATATCGGAAAAATACGTCTGCACAGACTCATCCGGATCTGTCAACGCTTCTGTGTGATAATACAGATATTCTCCGAGATCACGATAGATCTGTTTCATTTTCCGCTCAAGATCAGATATCTCCAATCGATAACGCAGGATATTCGCAGAGTCTCTTCCCTTTGACACAGCATCCTGCGCAAATCCGCTGACCGCATTTTTCCAATCTGCCATCATCACATTTCTCCCTTTTCTATCCGGTCTGTCAAAAAGCAAGAAGCCTTGGCCCGACTGACCTGTTTGATTTATTATAGCACGGACATCCTTCTCTTGTCAAGATTCCTCATACGGTTTTCTTCAGGTATCTATCTGAAATCATGGGTACCGCCGCAGTTACGGCGGTACCCATGTACCTTGTTTTCACGGGTGTAAAACGATCTGCCAGGCAGCATCGTCAATCGTCACGTCATATGCAGCGCTTGCCGCATAAACACCCCTGCTATGTGCAATCGCCAATGTCGGCTCCGAAAGGAAAGTTCCCTTCACTGCACCGCGAATAAGATACGCGATCTCACCCGAAAACGTATACGTCTGTATTCCCGAAAACACGTCGGTGTTGTATTTATACGGACGGTACACATACAGAGATCCATGCATCTGCTGACTTCCATCATTGCTTAAATATCCATAACAGTTATCGTTGCTGTAACCAACGCTATATTCCGGATAATGGTACAGTCTGCCCAGGTACCGTGCACCCGAGGGGATCGTTTCACTGATCGTATAAGAAAGGCCATCTGCATCGGTGGTCCCGCTGTACCGAATAATTACCGCGTACACACCATTCTTCTGATCATACGGGACGATCTCCTTTTCAAGGGTCAAAACAGAATCCTCCCTCAGAGCAGATACAGAATCTGAGGGCATTGCTCCAAAGCAGGCCTCTACAGCAACCGTATCATCAGCAGATACAAGCGTAAAGCTTTCAAAATCCGATTTTGTCAAACAAACGGTATGCGATGCGCCGCGTCTGATCACGATCTCCCGATCCTCACCGTACAGCGTATATACAATATGTGTCTCATTCTCAGATTCGGGACGGTAATAGGTCAGGTACGCCGCAAGCGCGAGATCATATGTCTCAACACGCGATGTATGGTTGTCAATATACTGTACCATTGCCTCCGCGCACGAAGGATCAAGAACAGAAGCAGGAAGCAGAGCAAGTGCAGTCAAGCGAAGTGTCTCCTCCGCCGATGCATTGTAAAGGCAAAACGCACCGTCATCCCGTGTCTGTCCAATCTCCGCCTTGGTACGGCTCCAAATGATCTGTGCAGATGCACGGTCGCCGATTGCGGAAAATGCTGCAGCAAGATACAGCTTGACATCAACGGATGCACCGCCGGCATACGCCGCAACGTCATACAGAACATCAAGAACAGGCTCTCCAAGCATTGCAAGTCCCATAAGAGAAGCACAGATCTCCTCCTGTGTGGAGCTCACATCAGCAAGCACCTCGTAGAAACAGGGGGCAAGCGTGCTCTTCTTTTGGTCGCTCAACACATCGGGTACACAGTACAAAAGCTCTGCTGTCAGGATCGCATCTCCCTCTGCATAGGAATTCAAGGGAATCAGTCCGTAATAAGAGGACAGCGTATTCACGATCTCCCCCGTCGTATCATCGGAATACCACGGTCTCTCGGAGGGCAGGTACTGCAGCTGCAGCTTCTGTGCCGCTTAGCTTGCCGCCAGCGACTCTGTACGTGAGGAATATGCATATCGAAGTCTGCGAATAACTGCAAAAAAGGTCTGATCCGTATCATCACGGAAGGTCAGCGTAAGCGGAAATGTTCTCGGAGAAAGCGTCTTGATCTGATCGGGTGCAACAGTGATGGCTGCATCCACGATCTGCGCACGCTCAACGACCACAAACGTTCTGCGTACCGCATCTGCGCTGTATTCTCCCATACGGCCGATAACCTCAAGGGTATATTCACCGATAGGAAGATTATCGAAGGAAAACCATGCTGTCTCTGCCGCCGCTGCGGTATGGGATGCAGAATCGATCTGTTTTCCTGCCTCATCATAAAGCACTGCAGAATATGAAACCTCGGCTGTGGGATCCATACTGCGCTGTGTTCCCGCGCACCGTACGGAAAATGCGATGTCATCTGCCGTCAAAAACAGATCGGGGAGCGTTACATTGACAAAGAATGGCAGCGTACATACCGCCTCACTGACAGCCGTACCGATTCGGACATTCTCTGTCAGCTTCTGAGGATCAGCATTCTCACCCACCCCCGCGACGCCGATGGCAGTGATACGCCATGTCGTGATATTATCGGGAACACGAACAAGCGCACTGCCATTTCCGTTCTCATCAAGTGAAACAACGGTAAACACGGCATTATCGAGAAAGCTTTCTCTGACATATACATCGGAGGTTGTACCGTTTCCTTTATCTCCTGCGGTATTTGACGAATCTTCAGCAGGCGCCTCCTCAACCTCAGCGCCCAACATATCATCCGCTGCGTTATAAAAGCGATTCGTCATAAAACCAAGATCGGTAACACGGAACCGTCCGTTGCGAATGATATTTACCCGATATCCCGAAAAATAACGGTCAATATTCTGTATATAGTCCTCAGTTATATAGAAGAATTCTTCCTTTCCGATCGAGGATCCAATACCCGCTGACGCAAAATAGGATGCAAGCGGTGCGCACGGATTTTCACCAAGCGCAAAGCATGCTTCATCGACCATACTGATCAGGACATGACCACCCGAAAGATCAGGAGAATTAACGGTAATGTACGCATCCTCACCGGGCAGATAGGTTTCCTTATCGGGACGCACGGTAATCGTTGCACTGTTGGCCTTCACGTAATCATATACGATCGGAAGCTGTTGACACTGGATGTAACGTTCTCCGTCAAAGACCGTCGCAAGAATACAGGTTCCCAACGCATGTATATCCTCAAACGTAAAGCTGTAATCTGCGATCATGGCATCACAAATGACCTTTTCCGCTACTCAGCCCTCGGTACCGATATACTGTGTGAACAGTACCTGCGGTACCTCCCCCTCCACTCGCTTTTCACCGTAATAAAGAGATACGGAAACGATGTCTCCGTGCAAAGCGGGACTCTCCTGCGTTACAAGACGGTAAGCATCATTTGGCTGATAATCTGCATCCTGCCGCTGTTCACCGAGATTTGCATAGAGGGAATATCTGTACGTATGACCGCTGACAGGATCATCCCATGTGACAATATAGGTATAATAGCCGTTAAAATCGGAGGCATCCTTATGTGCAAGCAAAAGGACACCACCTTCTGCCGTTGTTCTGTAAGACGAAACTACAGATTCCTCAGAACGATATCGGTAATTCTGTGTTGTGACCTTATTGATCGGATCGTATGAGGTCCCCACATATTCCTTGATGAATTCCGTCTTCATCAATTCGACGGAAAGCGTATCGGTCAGAGGTGAACCGAAGGTATTCTCCCGATAACCGTTTGCATAGGAGAAATCATCTTCTTTCAGCAAACGGGAGGTATCAAGCTCATACAGGGAGATCTTAGAGGAGGCATGATCCACACGCTCAGCCTCAACCGCAGCACTTGCATGGAAATAGTATGCGCTTGCACTGTCAGTCAGTGTTACGGTCTCATATCCCATCAGCCACGCCTGAACATAAACGCTGTACGCATCGGTGGAATATGTATACGTACGCACATGCTGCATACGGAAGCGCACCGTTGCCTCACCGTTTTCGTCAGTCATCACATCCTCGGTCATGCCGTTCGGAAGAGAAAACGATACAGAAAGACCCGCGGCAGGTGTTGTATCAAAATATGAGGTCTTCACCGTGACCTCCGCCATATCGCCATAGCAATAGAACAGACGGTCAAAGGAAACGGACATCTGATAAAGAGGCTTTTCTTCCTGTGTGATACGCACGCTGTCATGAATGATGCTCTGATCTCCGTCAAGCAGCGAATAGGACAGGTATCGGGAGGTCCAATTCTCAACGGCAAATGATCCTGAAAATGTACCGTCCCTTGCAACCTCAACGGAAATCGGCTGTTCCACAGCACCAACACGCAGTGTCAGCTCGGAGGGCAGCGTCTGTGTCGGATCGCTCTTTCCCAAGAATCCGAAGAAGCGTACGGTATCGTTTGCAAAATAGACCGAACGGTCTGTATAAATGTACCCGCGGAGAACAGAGGTATCGTCAGTCTCAGCCGTGCTCGCGCAAACGATCAGTGTATGCAGATCGTGACGGATCTGCATCAGGGCACCGTTTTTGTCTCCTGTCTGCAATACGGCAATGCCATTATCGTCGGTACCTGCTGTCGTAACAGCGCAAAACATAGCATCACGGCCGTCCTTGACCTGTTCGGGTGTCATCCAAGGTGTCCTTTCAAATACCTCTGCACGGATCTCGGCACCGCTTGCAGTCTGCGTATCAAGGTCAGTACGGTGTACCCATACAAGTGTTTCTCCATCCGCACTTTCCGTATAGGCGCGGAGAGGTGTGATCTGCAAAAACGTATGTGCGGTGCATTCATAGCTTTTTTGGGATAAGGTCGTTTTTGCCGTTACCTCGACAAGATAGACCCCTTCCTCCAAAGAAGGAAGATCAATCCATCCGCCCTCTGCTGTCGACCAGCTGTAGTCGACCGTTGTTGCAGCCTCTCCTTCGTATATCAGGGTAAGTGCCCGATCTGCGGACAGCTCGCCCTCGCTGTTTTTCATATAATTCCGCATCGCGGCATACGCCTCCTCCACCGAAGAATAACGGTAAAGTCTGACATATGCATTCACAGGGGACATGGACATACTGTGCTCTGTGTACCGTCTGAGCGATGCCGAATAGGAAAGAACAGGTGTCTTACCGGGAGAAAAGACAAGGTCTTTGTCAGACAGCGACAAAAGCAACGCCTGTTCTTTGCTGTCCTGTGATTCTTTGTCCCCTGTCAAAAAGCAGAAGATACGATCCTCATCAAGCACCGTTCCGTTGTCGGAGGTCAGTCCCTCCTTGACGGTCACCGCGTACTGCGTGGCATCCTCTAACGGTTGATCCGGAATCAGAACCACGGTCTTTCCGCTCGGATACACCTCAAACGCACCTGTGATCTCCGGTGTTACCGTGATATAGGACGCAAAATCCGCTCCACGCACGCGCTCGCTGAAGGTGATCTCAATTCCCGTATCCGTTGGAACACCAACGCTTTCGTTTGCAGGGTACGCACTTGTCACCGTCAAAGGACGTGCCGTCTGAAATGCAAAGGAACACAGTGTTCCTCCATTTTCCTCAAGTGCAAGACGGTAAAGGGTCCCCTCGGACCACATACCGGCTGTCGGTGTGATCTCAAACACACCGTCCGAGACCGACTGAACACTGACGGGAACCTGCGGCGAGAGACGGACCGCTGCGGCAACCGTCTCTGCACTGATCGAAGCATCTGTCTGCAGATACAGAGACGATGCCGCAGGGAGTGCATAAAGAGCTGTGTTCTCCTCCGCCGACAACAATCGGTATGTGCCGTCCGAGGCCACCCCGGGCAGCCCGTCGAGAATAGAGTCCGGGTTTTGCTGTGTCTGTGTTGTCTCCGGGTTTCTCAATCCACCCCCATCACCGCCAAAGCGGCGTACAAATGTCGGAAGGAAGACAACCGCCAGCACGACCAACAGCACAAGTCCCGCAGCAGACACCGCACAAATCGTTTTTCGTGATCCGCAGAATCGGATCATTCGGTTGTTTTTCATTACTATCTTCTCCTTTTCATTTTTGGAAATATATCTGTATTTCAGAGATAAACATCATTACCGAAAGGAACATCAATCGAAAGTGTCGTTGTAATGACATCCCCGATCCACGGACGGTACGCTCCATCCGTAAGTTCGATCAGGCAGTCGATCCTGCCCGTTTCCGACACATTGGAGGGAAGCTGTCCGCGGCCGATGAGGAGACCTTCCACCGCATAAATATAAGTAATATCCTCCGAAACAACGTTGTAAATCCCATCCGGTCCCACAAGCGAGGGATCCGGTTCTGCCTTTCCCGTATAATAATCAAGTAGGGAAATATCAAGCGCATTGCCGTTGTAATCAAACAGCAAATCGGAAAACTCTGCGATCGTCTTCGTTTGCATTGTCTCTGCATCCACCGCATCAACGATACATCGGCCGTCAAGTGATTTGGTAACATATACGTTCCCGTCTGCAAAATTATAAAAATTGCCGCCTGCGTTACCGTACAAAACCGTTGTCTGCTTTGTTTCCCTGTCTGCATGGTGGAATTCATTTTTGTCAACAGCCCAATAATACACGCCGCTTTCATCTGCGCATACATTGTGTGTGTAAAGACTGCAGACAGGCTCCAATGCTCCCGTCATCAGATCATATGCAGCAAGCTCACGAACTGTATTACAGTATAAAACGCCGCTGTGATACGCAGCCGCCCTCATATTGGGTACGAGCAATACCTCGTCGGTACCGTCAAGGGATGCATGATATACATGGCTTCGATTGGTTTCATCCCGCTTGTCATAATACATGCCCTCTGATGTCACATAAAGGTTACAGCAATAACCGTCGATCAGCTTTTCTTTTTGTGTACCGTCCTCACGGATACGGTATATCGAAAAGCCATCGGATGCATTTGAAAAATATACCCATCCGTCCAAAACATTGATCAGGCATGGCATATCATCGCATAATTTTCTGCGCTCCGTACCGTCCACCTTCACTGCACACAACGCCCAACGGTCAGCTTCACTTCTGAAATAGATCGTCCCTGCACCGTCTCCGGCAAAGAATCCGCCTGCCGCGATATTGCCGCCCACAAAACCGTAGCGCTCCGTTTGCTGAACCGGGGGATTCTCCGTTTCTTCGGCAGTTATCTCGGTTTGACTGACGGTATCGCAGGACAAACAGCTGCCGTCTGTTTCGTTGTAAGACTCCTCATTCTTTGCAGGAACACGGCTGCAGCCGGACAAGAGTCCGACCAGGATACCAAAAATCACAGCTTCCTTCAAGAATTTCATACAGATCCTCCTTCAAATTCGGGTTCCACGGTATCTCGCATATCATCTGTTATCTTATTTGACGAACGATATGAAAAAAAGTTCCGCAGTTGACAAAATTTTTCTTTCTCAAAGGGATCCCTGATTTCTGCACCATCCATCCTCCGTGCAAGCATCTCAAAAAACGGAGGTGTCCCCCTTGACAACAGCACGCATCTGTGATATACTTTTTGTGTGATGAACAGCACAGTCAGATGTGCTCCTCACAAAACTTTATAGATTGCCGTTTGGTTCTGTTCCATCAGATCAGGGGGAAGTTCGGTGAAAATCCGTCGCAACCATCATTACCGTAACCGGGGCGCCGTGTTGTGTCTTGTCAAGTCGGAATACCCACCAAGCAATGGCATAGGTGAGATAATTGCAAATGCAGTTATCCGTACATTTTTGGATATGAAAAGTGTAGCCGTTTTTTCTTTGTGTCATGGGGGGACTCTGCCCGCTTGTACCTTAGAAGATACTGCTGCGCTTTTTTACTGTCGTCTGTCGACGGGTAAGGGAGCGCTGTTTTATTTGGAGGAATGGTCATGGCAGAGAACAAGTTGACACGTGAGGATTGTATCCAACGCCTGAAGGAACAATACGAGACACTGCAGCGCTCGCATACGGTACGTTATCCGCGCCGTTCCGATTTTTCGGAGAGAGAGGTTGTCGCCATCAAAGCATTTCTCGGTCCCTGGCCGAGAGCGCTTGAAGCAGCGGGGATCAAGCCGCCGAGAGACGATGACCGTGCAGCACGAAACAAAGAAAAAAGAATCCGCGCAAAACGCAATCGGACATTGGTAAAAAAACGCGGAATACAGACAATGCTTGTGGATCCGGAATGTAAAAACGCACCGTCCGTCGATGGGATGGACGAAATTCAAAAAAAGAAATGAGGAAAACAACATGAAAAAACAACTCACCCTCGTACTGTCGCTGCTTTTGCTCCTCTCCTGCTTTGCATTTCCATCATCGGCACAGACAGACGCCGTCTCCGTTTCTGTCAGCATTGCAAATGCCGGTACCCTTGTTCTTACACAAAAAAATGTCACCGTTACAGACATCGATACAGACGGTGCCATCACACTCAACGACGCACTTTATGCGGCACACGAAGCCGCTTATGAGGGCGGAGCAGCCGCAGGATACAGCACCTATGAGAGCGAATACGGTCTGAGTCTCGGTCTTCTTTGGGGCAATGACAGCGGTTCCTTTGGCTATTATTGCAATCATACCGCAAGCATGAGCCTCGTCGATCCCGTGAAAAACGGTGATCAGATCACTGCGTTTATCTACACAGACACCGCGACATTTTCCGATGTATATACCTTTTTTGACAAGGATACTGTAGCTGCAAAGAAAAACGAGGAGATCACGCTCACTCTTTCCGCCTCCGGATACGATGAAAACTGGAATCCCGTCACAACACCGCTTGCGGGCGCAGCCGTCACCGTTGACGGTGTCAAAACAGATCTTGTCACCAATGCAGACGGAACCGTCACGCTTACCCTCAAGGACAGCGGAACGCATATCATCAGTGCATCCTCCGATGCGCAAACGATCGTGCCCCCTGTTTGTTCCGTTGTGATCGAACAGACGGAGAATCCTCTGCCTACCACGACCATTGCTGCAATGATCGTCCTCCTTGTATTGTTTGTGCTCGGTCTGATTACCTCTTATCTTAAGCGCCGCCGTCATACATCATGAAAGAAGCAGTCCGTCGGATCATCCCTTTCATTCTGTTACTCTTAATCACCCTCTCTCCACTGCAGGTTTTCGCCTCGGACTCTGCAGATCCCCAAACAGAGCGTGTTTATCAGATCTATGACGGGATCCTCTCCTATTGTCTCCGTCAAAGCGGCTGCTCTTCTGTTGAGGAATGGATCAACAGCTATTCCGATGATACGGTAGGATACGGGGATGAATGGTATATGCTGTATCTCAGTCAAAGCGGAAGCTATGATTTTTCCGAATATGAAGCGCATCTGTGTACATATCTGCGGACAAAACGGATCGGTTCTGCCTCCTCAAAGCAAAAGTATGCGCTTTGTCTTGCCGCAATCGGGTCCAACGATGCATATATATCCTCCGTGCTTGACAACAGCATCGGTACACAGGGGATCATGAGCCTGATCTTCGGTCTTCATTTGCTGAATAACGGTTATCACAGTGCCGCATATACCGAAGAGCAGACCATATCGGAGATTCTTGCGCTCCAGCTTGAGGACGGCGGATGGGCTGTCTCCGGTGATACAGGAAATGCAGATGTAACCGCGATGGCGATTCAGGCGCTCGCCCCGCATATCCGAATATCCGATGCGATCAGAGATGCCGTAGACCGTGCCGTTTCGTGTCTGTCCGTCCTTTCCCTTCCCGAGGGAGACTACGTCAGCTACGGCACCGCAAATGCGGAAAGTGCCGCGCAGGTGCTCATCGCGCTTTCTTCTGTCGGTATTGATGCCTTGCAGGACGAACGTTTTATCAAAAACGGAAACACACTGCTTGATGTCATTGAAAAATACCGTCTTTCCGACGGCAGCTTTTGTCATGAGAAAAAGGGCACGGCAAGTGAAATGGCAACCGTGCAGGTATTCGGCGCGATGGCTGCTTATCGGCGATACATAAACGGCGAACGATGCCTGTATCTTCTGGACGGTGCCAACCCCGCAAACGTACAGCCATCGGACATGTATATTTTGGAACCCCCAAGCGATGCCACCCCCACCCGCTCGGTATCCCCCATACAGATCGGTGTGCTTTGCGGCATCGGACTGATCGGATGTATCCTCGGTCTCTATCGATACCGCAAGCACCCCAAAGCATAAAAACCACAAACACGAAAGATTCCTCGGTTGCAATCACGATCGAGGGATCTTTTTCTATCAAAGGATATTCATCGGCGGGCAAAGACGGAAAGGATGTATTGGGTGAGTAATTTGGGGAATCGTTTGTGGATATATTCCGCTCAATAATGAGCCGCCATGGTTCATCCGTTTCCTTTGGCGTATAATAAGAACATCACACGCAAAAGGAGAAGAATTATGTCAAAAGTCTATGGTTATATCCGAGTATCGAGCCACGATCAGAACGAAGACCGTCAATGTATCGCTATGCGCCGAGCGGAGATCCCACGATCCCACATCTATATGGACAAGCAGTCCGGCAAGGATTTCAACCGTCCGAGTTATCAAAAACTCCTGCGTAAACTGCGGGAGGGAGACGTACTGTATATCCTCAGCATCGACCGTCTCGGACGAAACTACGAGGAGATCCAAAACCAATGGCGCATCCTCACCAAAGAAAAAAAGATCGACATCGTCGTCATCGACATGCCGCTTCTCG
>JAFQMO010000018.1 GCA_017414385.1 Clostridia bacterium | reverse complement strand
CGGACAGCACGTCCCCGAAAACGAGGGCGAAATCGTCCGTGCAATCTTTGACTCCCTTGCACTGCGCTACAAGTGGTCTGTCGAAGCCATCGACGATATGAAGGGCAAGCGCATTCCGTTCATCAACATCGTCGGCGGCGGTACCAAGGAAGCACCGCTCTGCCAGCTGTGTGCAGATGCGTGCGAACGTCCCGTTTACGCAGGTCCTGTCGAAGCGACCGCGATCGGCAATATCGCCGTTCAGGCAATTTCCTCCGGTGAGATCAAGGATCTTGCGGAAGCGCGTGAGGTTGTCCGTAACTCCTTTGAAATCGATCACTACGAACCCAAGGGTGATAAGGCGATGTGGGACGATGCATATGCAAAGTTCTTAAAGCTGATCGAAGCATAAACCTAACAACACACAAAGACCGTATCCGTTTGAGATGCGGTCTTTTTTCAAAAAGGAAGACGATGATGACATTTTTTGAAGCAAGAGATTTTTTTGGTATTGACGGCATTCCGGACTGTCTTGCACCGTATTATAAAGAATACCCGTCTGCACCGATCCTTGATCGTGCATGGCTGTCAGAGCAGTGTACAAAATACGGTGTGTCCGATGAGAATATCGCACGGCTGACCGCTGCACTGGATGCGCTGGAATCGGATGCGGCATTGCTGTCCTTTACAAACTTTCTGATCGCGCAGGTGTGCGCACGGCATCTGCGGCTCGATGAAGAATACATCGATCTTGGATCATGTATGAAAATGACTGAGGAAACCCGCGATTTCTATCCGATGCTTGTCATGCTTGCCTGTATCGAACCGGCGACGGGAGGGTACTTGGCGCGCGGGATGGATGCATCCGCATTTACACAGACCGTCGAGCGGATGCTGTCCTCGGTTCTGCACCGTTACAGCAAAACCGGCGACCCGCACGTGAATTTTGAGTGGCAGTCCGGTTTTTTCACCTGTGCACTTTTACAGTTTGAACGGTTTTACTTTGCACCGCATCGGTTTGATGACGGCATTACGATTCTCAAAAACCGGGTGACGGGAGAGGTGATCGCGCTTCTGCCGGACGAGGATGACGTGTATATCCGTATGAGTGACGGTCAGTACAACGGTATTGCCGGTGTATCGGAATCGGATGCCTTTCACGCGGTGAGGGAGGACACAGACGATGCGTTCGTCGGTCATCCGATTGACCCGATTGGGTGTGGTCTGGAGCAGACCGTGATCTTGCCGAAATCCGAGTGGGAGATCTGCGTGCACGATGGCGATGCTTTTTTGGCACTCCACATTCCGGGTGGGGAAGGGTATGATCCCGAACATCTGCGGCAGAGTGTGCAGATGGCACTTACGTTTTACGACTGCTATATCCCGGAATACCGTATCCGCGGTATCTGGAGTGAAAGCTGGCTTTATGACCCGCATCTGCGGAAAATCCTGGCGCCGACCTCGAAGATCATTCGCATGCAGGATCAGATGTACTGTATGCCGTTTCGCTGGGGAGAACCGACGATTCATGGTGAGATGATCGAACACGATCCGCCGACGTCACTGGAACGTGCAGTCGCGGATTATGAGGCGGCAGGCGGTACATTTTCAACAAATTTCATGTTCATTCTGCGTGAGGATGTGGAGCGAATCGGGGAAAAAGAGCGGTTGTATCCTTGCTTCATGATATGATATTGTCAAGGCTCGACCATGTGGTCTGCTTGTCAGCAGAGAAAGGATTCCCAAACCGAAACAGAAAGGGGAAAAGTGATGATTATTGATAGTTATGATATAGAAACAGAACCGATTATTAGCTTAAAAGATTTTTACGGCGAACAAAAACATATTGCAGATACATGTCTGATCATTTTTTCAGCTGAAATCCATAAACATTTATTGGAGAAATATCCGTGTGAGCAAATCGCCGCATTTACGGCTTGCAATGGAGATACTCCCATTTATAAAATGCGTTATAAGGGAAAGGATATTGCCTTTTACCTGACCGGAATCGGTTCTACGATGGCTTCCTGTATGTGTTACGAAGCAAACTGGTTGATTGGTGCGACAAAGTTTATTATGTTTGGCTCATGTGGGAGCTTAGACAGAGAAAAAACAGAGGGAAAGTTTATTCTTCCGACAGAAAGTTATCGCGGGGATGGCTGCTCGTATTATTTTGCTGAACCGGCAGATTATATTGAGATCAAAAACAGTCAAAAGCTTGCTGCGATCTTTGAGGAATTGGGTGTTCCGTATGTACTCGGAAAGGTTTGGACGACCGATTCCATGATTCGGGAAACAAAAGGTCTGGTTGCGAAGCGAAAAGCCGAAGGTTGTATTGCTGTTGAGATGGAAGTATCCGGCGTACAGGCTGTCAGTGATTTTTACGGACTGGAGCTATACGATTTTCTTGAAGCAGGAGATGTTTTGGAAGCAAGTGGATATGAGGTTGAAGGCCTTCATGATGCAAACCACAGTTTTGGCAAATTGTATATCGCTTTAGAAACCGCTTTGCGTGTGTAAATTGTAATATATCAATCAGTCAAAAATAAGAAGAGGACGAAAAGTGAAAAACAACAGCAGATGAATCTCCTGGTCCGGAAGATCGTCTGCTGTTGCTTTATGCATAATCAGAACATGAAATCGGGCAAATGCGCCGATAGAGCT
>JAFQMO010000017.1 GCA_017414385.1 Clostridia bacterium | reverse complement strand
GAAAATCCGCACCTATGAGGAGGCGCGCCTCCTCATAGGTGCATACATACAGTTCTATAACAACGAACGTATCCAACTCAAAACAAAACTGACACCACTCGAAAAGCGATGTCAGTTCGTTGCTTAACTTTTTGTTTTTTCTACCTTAGGACTCTTTTTTGTGCTGTCCGTACAATTTGGGGCAGTTCACCAACCGGCATCAACTTTTTTTTTATTATTTTGCATGCATGACTTTTGTTGGTGAATCATTGGGACTTTCCCACAGAACGATCTGCCCATGATCTCTGCTTGCGCGCAGATCGATGATCCGTTGATTCTCGGATCCGCGAAAACGAAGTGAAATGTTCTTTTGTTCGGCGATGAATTCGCCATCGACAAGAACGTCGATCATAGAAAGCATTTCTTCTGTTACTTCGCAGTAGGCTCGGCTGTCGGATGTGGGCAGGAGGTCTTTTTCTAAGGTATAGCCTGTATAGCACCAAACGTTTTTTTGCGGATATTGCTGACGGATCCGCCGAAGAAGAGAGACGAGCCGTCGTTGATTTTGAGGCTCCATCGGCTCACCTCCCAAAAGCGTGATTCCGGCAATATGCGCAGGCGCAAGCTTGGAGAGCAGTTCGTTTTCGGTTTCCTCCGTGTAGGGAGTCCCGTATGTGAAGCTCCATGTTTCGGGATTGAAGCAATCCTTGCAGTGATGCGTACATCCGGAAACGAAGAGGGACACACGAACCCCCTCGCCGTTTGCGATATCACAAGATTTGATTTCTCCGTAATACATTGATTATTTGCGTCTCCTTATCAAAGATGCAGGACACGTTCCTTGATCTCCTGTGTTCTTCCTTGGTTCCAGAATTGTGTTCCAATATAACCGCACGTGCGTCGCGCGACGTTCATCTTGGTCTGATCGGTGTTTCCGCAGTTGGGACAAACCCAAACCAACTTGTTGTCGTCGTTGCGTCTGATCTCAATTTCACCGTCATAGCCGCAAGCCTGACAGTAGTCGCTCTTGGTATTGAGCTCTGCATACATGATATTGTCGTAGATGAAACGGATCACCTCGAGTACGGCTTCAAGGTTGTTCTGCATATTGGGAACCTCCACGTAAGAGATTGCACCACCCGGAGAGAGCGCTTGAAATTTTGCTTCGAACGCAAGCTTAGAAAAGGCATCGATCTGCTCTGTAACATGGATATGATAGCTGTTTGTGATGTAGGAGCGGTCGGTAATTCCTTCGATGATTCCAAAGCGTTTCTGCAGACATTTTGCGAATTTATAGGTAGTACTCTCAAGCGGCGTACCGTAAAGGCTGAAATCGATGTTGTGCTTTGCCTTCCAGCCTTTACATGCATCGTTCATATGCTGCATGACCTGCAGTGCAAACGGTGTTGCAATCGGATCGGTATGGCTCTTTCCTGTCATGTATTTGACACACTCGTACAGACCTGCATAGCCGAGAGAGATGGTGGAATATCCTCCGTAGAGAAGCTTGTCAATGGTCTCTCCCTTTTGGAGACGAGCAAGTGCACCGTACTGCCAAAGAATCGGTGCGGCATCGGAGAGTGTACCCTTTAAGCGGTTGTGACGGCAGAGAAGCGCTCTGTAGCAAAGGTCAAGACGCTCGTCAAAGATCTTCCAGAAGGCGTCAAAATCGCCGCCTGAGGAAAGGGCAATATCGGGGAGATTGAGAGTAACAACACCCTGGTTGAATCGTCCGTAATACTTGGGCTTGCCGTTTTCATCCACGTAGGGAGTCAGGAAGCTGCGGCATCCCATGCAGGTGTAGCAGTGTCCGTCACCGTTTTTGTCGATCTTCAGCTCAAGCATCTTTTTCTCGGAAATATAGTCCGGAACCATGCGTTTTGCCGTACATTTTGCAGCAAGCTGCGTGAGATAATAATAGGGGCTGTCGGGGGTAACATTATCTTCTTCCAAAACATAGATCAGCTTGGGGAATGCGGGTGTGATCCATACACCGGATTCATTCTTGACGCCCTGATAGCGCTGAATCAGTGTTTCCTCGATGATGATTGCGAGGTCACGCTTTTCTTGCTCGCTGCGTGCTTCATTCAAGTACATGAAGATCGTTACGAACGGCGCCTGACCGTTGGTTGTCAGGAGCGTGAGTACCTGATACTGGATCGTCTGAACACCGTTGGAGATCTCACGGCGCAGTCTGCGCTCGGTGATCTCGTTGACTGCATTTTCGTCAAAAGAACCGAATACAGCCTGCATTTCCTCAATTACATTTTTACGGATGCGTTCTCTGGAAACCTGCACAAAAGGAGCGAGATGCGTAAGTGAAATGGACTGACCGCCGTACTGGTTGGATGCGACCTGCGCAATGATCTGTGTGGAGATGTTACATGCGGTTGCAAAGGAGTGCGGCTTCTCAAGCAGTGTGTCGGAAATAACGGTACCGTTTTGCAGCATATCCTCAAGGTTGACGAGGTCGCAGTTGTGCATATGCTGCGCAAAGTAGTCGGCATCATGGAAATGGATGATACCGGCATCGTGTGCATCGACGATCTCTTTGGGAAGGAGAAGACGTCGTGTGATGTCCTTGGAGACCTCGCCGGCCATGTAGTCACGCTGAACAGAGTTGACGGTAGGGTTTTTGTTGGAGTTTTCCTGCTTGACCTCTTCGTTATTGCATTCAATAAGGCTAAGGATCTGTTCATCTGTGGTGTTGGATTTACGTACAAGCGCACGGGTGTAGCGGTAGGTGATGTATTTTCTTGCGAGATTGTATTTACCCATCCGCATGATCTGGTCCTCTACGAGGTCCTGGATCTCTTCGACGCTTGCGGCACGGTCCATATGACGGCAGGCCGCAGCGACGTGATCAGCGGCTTGACGGATCTCATCAGCGGTCAATCTTTCGACCTCGGGAACATCATAGTTTGCTTTGGTAATGGCGTTGATGATTTTGGTGATATCAAATACTTCTTCAGCGCCGCTTCTTTTGATGATATTCATAAGTTGTCTCCTTTATCTTTAGGGGATAAAATATATCGAAACGACGTTGCACGATACAACATCTTGTGTTTCATCTGCAATAATTATACCATATAGTGTTTGACGAGTCAATATGTTTTTGGGAAAAGATTTCTTTTTGGAGATTTTTCCCTTTTTGCACAAAACAAATCGCACAGACATGGTTATTTTGAATAAAGGATAATAGGAATCAGACACAGGGTATCGGAAAGGAGAATTTTATGACTGTTTGATGTAATCCTTGATCCACTCTACGACACCATGCTCAGCAACGGCATCTGCAGACTTGAGCAGTGTGGGATGTGCATTTTTTACCGCTACGGAGTAATCCGCTGCTTCAAACATCGGTAAATCGTTAAGATTGTCACCAAAGGCTATGATCTTTTTCGCATTACAGTACTGCTTCAGGTTGTTGATCGCGTTTTTTTTAGAGGCACTTTCGTCAAAAACTTCCAAATACCAGGTATCCTCAAGATATACATCACGGTAAGAGGTGTGACGTATGCCCATGATTTTTGAAATTGCATCGATTGCACGCAATACCGTGCTTTGGTCCGCAATCAAACAGAAATAGATGACATCTCCTTTGATCTCATCGATTTTATCGACTTTCTTGAAAGGCTTTTGATAGCGCTCGATACGTTCGTTCATGAAACGTCGCATTGGTTCATTTACAATGGAATGGTAAAAGGTCAAGAGTTGATCGTCCGGTAAAAGTGCGTAGATGAAGGGTGAGACACCGTGGTCGGTCAACACTTTCAGAAGCAACTGTGCCGTTTCTTTTGAAAAAATCGATTTGTTTATATATTTTTTTTTATACGGATCGTACAAAAGCACACCGTTCATGAGCGATATGGGAAGTGCTTTTTCATCAAAACGAATCGGAGATAAGATATGACGGACCGATTGTATGGTACGGGCAGTCGCATAGGTGATGCGGATACCCTCGGTGCTTAGCGCGTTGATTTGTTCTGCATCTGATGGGGAAAGGGTAGCATCGGGAAGCAGGAGCGTCCCGTCAAGATCGGAAACAAACAGGGTATTCTGTAAATCCGTGCGTGAGTATTCTTTCATATGGATATCGAACCTCCGTATTTTCTCTCATTAAGTATAACATATTATCGAAGAAAAAGCAATCAAAAAAAGCACCTCCGTTTGAAAAACGGGGGTGCTTGAAAATCAGAACTTGCTTTCTGCCTTATAGGTTGTATGAAGATCGTGGTGTGCTTTGTGGCATCCATAGGTATCCTTGTAATACTGCTCATAAAGCTCCTTTACAACAGGAGACTCATGAGACTTTCTGAGAACAGCAGCCTCATCCTGATCGTAGAGAACCTTTGCACGGAGACCGTGAATATCAACGGTATCACGAACGTACTGAGGATGGATCGGCTGACCGCCGCCTGTTACACAACCGCCGGGACAACCCATGATCTCAACGAAGGTCCAATCAGCTTCTCCGGAAGCGATCTTCTGCATGATCTCGTTTGCAGCCTTGGTACCGGATGCAACAGCGATTTTGATCTGCATACCTGCGATGTCAAGGGTGGCTTCCTTGATCGATGCGTTGCCGCGAACAGCCTCGTAAACGATCTCGGTATTATCCTTGCCTGTGAGCCAGTCATTTGCTGTACGGAGCGCAGCTTCCATAACACCGCCGGTCGTACCGAAGATGACAGCCGCACCGGTATCCTGACCGAGCGGATTGTCAAATTCTTCATCGGGCAGAGCAGTGAAATTGAGGCCCTGACGCTTGATCATACGAGCGAGCTCACGGGTGGTGATGGAAACATCAACGTCCGGAACACCTGCTGCATTCTGATCTTCACGTTTGATCTCGTACTTCTTCGCTGTACACGGCATGACTGCAACAACATAAATGTCCTTGGGATCGAGACCTTCCTTTTCTGCGTACCAGGTCTTGATGAGAGCGCCGGTCATCTGCATCGGGGACTTGCAGGAAGACAGATGATCGATCTCGTCCGGATAGTACTGTTCGCAGAAACGGACCCAACCGGGAGAGCAGGAGGTGATCATGGGGAGAACACCGCCGTTCTTAACGCGGTCAAGAAGCTCTGTTGCTTCTTCAACGATGGTGACGTCGGCACCGAAGTCGATGTCGAAGACCTTATCTGCACCGAGGCGGCGGAGGGATGCGACCATCTTACCTTCAACGCCTGTACCGATCGGCATACCGAATTCTTCACCGAGTGCAGCACGGACTGCTGGAGCAGTCATCATAACAACATGCTTCTTCGGATCTGCAAGAGCTGCCCAAACCTGTTCTGTGTCATCCTTCTCGGTAAGAGCGCCGACAGGGCATACAACAGTACACTGACCGCAGGCGATACAGGGAGTATTGCTGAGGTTGAGCTTGAATGCCTGGCCGATATTGGTATCGATACCACGGTCGTTTGCACCGAGGATACCAACGTACTGCTGGTTACAAACAGCGATACAGCGGCGGCAGAGGATACACTTGTTGTTGTCACGGACAAGGTGGGGAGCGGAATCGTCGATGGCGTATTCCGGCTTAAAGCCTTCAAATGCGGATGCGGTGACACCATAGTCATTGCAGAGCTTCTGCAGCTCACAGTTGGTGGAACGCGGGCAGGAGAGACACTTCTTGTCGTGTGTGGAAAGGATCAGCTCAAGCGTCATCTTACGCGCTTCCTGAACCTTTGCGGTGTTGGTCTGGATTTCCATACCTTCGGCAACGGGATATACACAAGCGGGAACGAGACCGCGTGCACCGGTTGCTTCAACAACACAGATACGGCAAGCGCCGATTGCGTTGATTTCCTTCATATAGCAGAGGGTGGGGATCTCCACGCCTGCTGCTCTTGCGGCTTCCAAAATCGTGGAGCCTTTCGGTACGCTGACAGCAATACCGTTTACTTTACAATTTAACATATCCATGCTTGGCTCCTCCTTAATTACTGCTTGCTGATTGCATTGAACTTACAACCGTCGATACAAGCACCGCACTTAACGCACTTGCCTGATTCGATCTTGTAGGATGCGAGCTTATGACCGGGTGCAATATAATCTGTCTTGACGATGGTGTCAACGGGACAGTTCTTAGCACACTTGCCGCATCCGATACACTTGTCCTGATCAATGACAAAGGTAACGAGATTCTTACATACGCCTGCGGGACACTTCTTGTCAACGACGTGAGAAACATATTCGTCACGGAAGAACTTCAGTGTTGCGAGGACAGGGTTGGGAGCAGTCTGACCGAGACCGCAGAGAGAATTTGCCTTGATGTAGTTACAAAGATCTTCGAGCTTGTCGAGATCCTCGAGTGTGCCCTCACCGTTTGTAATCTTATCGAGCATTTCAAGCAGACGCTTGGTGCCGATACGGCAGGGGGTACACTTACCGCAGGATTCGTCAACAGTGAACTCGAGGAAGAACTTCGCCATATCGACCATACAGTTATCCTCGTCCATGACGATAAGACCACCGGAGCCCATCATACAACCCATAGCAGTCAGGTTGTCGTAGTCTACAGCAACATCCATCAGGTCAGCGGGGATACAACCGCCGGAAGGACCACCGGTCTGTGCAGCCTTGAACTTCTTACCGTGCGGAACACCACCGCCGATCTCTTCGATGATCTCACGAAGGGTAATACCCATCGGGATCTCGACCAGACCTGTGTGCTTGATCTTGCCGCCCAAAGCGAATACCTTAGTACCCTTGGACTTTTCGGTACCCATGGAAGAGAACCACTCAGCACCCTTAAGGATGATCTGAGGAATATTTGCAAAGGTCTCAACGTTGTTTTCAACGGTGGGACAACCGAACAGACCCTTGACTGCAGGGAACGGAGGACGGGGACGCGGCTCACCGCGGTTACCCTCGATAGAGGTCATAAGAGCAGTTTCCTCACCGCAAACGAATGCGCCGGCACCGAGACGGATCTCCATATCAAAGGAGAAATCAGTACCGAAAATATTCTTGCCGAGCATACCTGCAGCGCGTGCATCGTCGATTGCCTTCTGCAGACGGTTAACAGCGATGGGGTATTCTGCACGAACATATACATAACCTTGGTTAGCACCAACAGCATAGCCGGCAATGGTCATAGCCTCGATGAGACAGTGGGGGTCGCCTTCCAGAACGGATCTGTCCATGAACGCTCCGGGGTCACCCTCGTCGGCGTTACATACGACATACTTCTGAGGACCGTCTGCAATAAAGGACCACTTTTTACCGGTGGGGAATCCGCCGCCACCTCTGCCGCGAAGACCGGAATCGAGAATGATCTGTGTAACTTCCTTGGGCTGAAGCTCAGTCAGACACTTTGCAAGAGCGGCATAACCGTCATTTGCGATGTACTCATCGATGCATTCGGGGTTAATAAGACCGCAGTTACGCAGAGCAACACGGAACTGCTTCTTGTAGAAGTCAGTCTCGTTGTACTTCTTGATGGTGCCGTCCTCAAGAACGGTTTCCTTGTAGAGATACTTTTCAACGATCTTACCGTTGACGAAATGCTCCTCTACGATCTCAGGAACGTTCTCCTTTTCAATCATGGAATAGAAGCATCCCTCAGGGTATACGATAACGATCGGACCGAGCGCACAAAGACCGAAGCATCCGGTACGAACGACCTTGACCTCGTCTGTCAGGTTGTGCTTTTCTATCTCCTCGTTGAAAGCTTTGATAATGTCCTCACTGTGAGAGGAGGTACAACCGGTACCGCCGCAAACGAGAACATTTCTTTTGTATTTGGATGCAGATGTACCGCCGAGACGAAGCGCCAGGTCAACGGACGCCTTTTCTCTTGCAGCCTGCAATTCAGCAACTGTTTTCATTTATGCATGTTCCTCCTTGAGATTGTTTGGGATAATAGCAGTGAATTGATTATTTGCCGTACTTTGCAAGAATACCGGAAACGTCATCCTTTGTCAGTCTGCCGTATACTTCGTCGTTGACAGTGAGGACGGGAGCAAGACCGCAAGCACCGATACAGCGGCTTGCTGTCAAAGAGAACTTGCCGTCAGCGGTGCACTCATCGCCACCGATGCCGAGCTGCTTCTGGAGCTCCTCATAGATTACGCCGGATCCCTTGACGTAGCAAGCGGTACCGAGACAAACTGCGATGTGAACCTCGCCTTTTTGTGTGAGAGAGAACTGTGCATAGAAGGTTGCGACGCCGAAAACCTTTTCCAGCGGGATATCCATACCCTCTGCGATCATGTTCTGTACTTCCATGGGAAGATAGCCGTAAATTGCCTGAGCTTCCTGCATAACACCCATCAGATGGCTCTTGTCATGCTTGTTTGCGGCAATAACTGCCTGCAGCTTTGCTTCCTGCTCCGCTGTACCGTGGAACGGAAGATTGCTGATTTTCTTTTGCATGGATCATATCCTCCTTAAATAATAATGATTTATGATATTCTTTTTCAGAATCCATTCAATAACAGTATATATTATACCATAGTATTACTTTTTCTGCAAGTGGTTTTTCGATAAAATGTCTTTTTTTTCACAAAGTTTTTTTGCCAATATCAGAGAATATGGAAAATATCGAAAATTTATTGACAGATGCTCGTGAAACGAGTATAATAAATACATCGTTGTATCCTGCTTCTATGATACACTCGAAGGATTTTTTAATAACAATCACGGAGGACTGATATGGACAATAAAAAAATGCTCGGTCATATGATCGGGGCCAACTATCATACACACACACCGCGTAGCTTTCATGCATCCGGAACCGATCGTGAATACATAGAGGCAGCCATCCGATTCGGATATCATACGATTGGTTTCGCCGATCATTCGCCTTATATTTTTACAAACGGTTATGAATCATTCGACCGTATCCTTGTTGAAGCAACACAGGAGTATGCGGAAACGTTTGCCGCATTGAAGGAAGAGTATAAAAATGACATTCGGATTTTGATCGGATACGAAATGGAGTATTATCCGGAGTTTTTTGAAGAGACACTCAAGCATATCTGTAAGTTTCCGGTTGATTATCTGATCCTCGGTCAGCATTTTATTGAAAACGAATATACAGGGAAGTGCTGTTACGATTATACGGAGGATGAGGCAGTCCTCAAGCAGTTCATCGATGAGCTGATTGCGGGTATTCAGACCGGTGTATATACTTACGTAGCGCATCCGAATATTCTGAATTACGGCGGTGATATGGGGATCTACGAAACCCACGTCAGAAGACTCTGTGCGGAAGCGAAGAAGCATAATGTAAGCTTCGAGGCGGATATTCGGTATATTGATGATTTTGAAGGTGAACACCGTGATATCCGTTCCCATCATTTTTATAAGGTGGCGGCTGAGTTCGGTATTCCTGTTGTGTTTGGCTGTGATGCTCACAATCCGGCTGCTTTGAATGACGTGGCTCTTTATGAGAATGCACTTCGTTTGATGGATTATGTAGGGGCAAAAGTCATCAACGATCCGATCCTGCGCGATCCGCATTTGTATTTTCAAAAATAGATATCGTCAAACAGATAAGGGATTCTTTTATGAAACATACAGAAAAGCATCTCGGTCAGATTCTCTTGGCCATTTATCATACACACACCACCCGCTGTTTCAATGCGGGGGGAACCTTTCGGGAGTATATTGAAGCTGCGATTCAGTACGGTTATCATACACTTGGATTTGCAGAGCACGCACCGTACATATTTACAAACGGACATGAGACGTGTGCACGTATGCCCGTTGTATATACCGAGGATTATGCGACCTCTCTTGCTGCGCTCAAGGAGGAATACAAGAACGATATCCGTATTCTGATCGGATACGAAATGGAATATTATCCGGAGTTCTTTGATGTGACGCTTCGTAACATGCTGAAGTATCCGATCGATTTTCTGATCATGGGACAGCACCATATTGATAATGAGTACACCGGTAAGCGTTCCGCCAATCCAACAACAGACGAGTCACTGCTTGCGATGTATGTTGATGAGGTCATCGCAGGTATGCGAACCGATCTTTACAGCTATATTGCGCATCCGAATATTTTTAAGTTTGTCGGTGACATGCAGGTGTATGAAGATCATATGAGAAGGCTTTGCGAGGAAGCAAAGCGCCTAGAGATCCCCCTGGAAGCAAATCTCGGTTATATATATGAAGACGGCGCGACGGAGGATCCTCAGTCGGAGCACCTGTTCCGTGTTGCTGCAGAGGTCGGAAATAAGATTGTCTACGGCTGTGACGCACATGAGCCTGAGGGGCTGAATGCAATGGAGCGCTACGAGAGGGTATCTCCTTTGATCAACCGGTACGGTTTGCAGGTGATATCGGAGTTTCGGATCCGAGATCCTCATCGTTATCTGCAAAAGACACAGTAAGGTGTTTTATAAATCAACTGTATAAAAAGGGACTGTTTTTTTGAACAGTCCCTCTTTGTATGATCAAGTATTTGGGTTTTTGGAATGCTTTGCATTGCGGTAATATTCCGCTCGCATACAGTGCTGACAAAGTGTTTCGGCACAACGGTGAGAGGTAAAAGCATCGTAGATTGCCTTTGCGCGGTCGGATGAGAGGATCGTGTCAAGATCCTCTGTGAACAGATTTCCGAGCGCGAGATCTCCGTTGTGATCGAGACAGCACGGTACGACAGTTCCGTCCGAAAGAATACCGATCTGATCGCGTAGCGCGTAGCAAAAGCCGTTTTCGCCGTGCTTTGGCGCATCGAAGGAAGGCCAATCGAACTTGTCTCCCCATTCCAGAAACAGACAGTGTCGGATACGGTAGCCGGAACGTGTCGTCACCCAATCCCCGGGGAAGCGGGAATGCAGAAGGGAAAGGATGTTGTCATTTTCCTCGTGACGTCCGTCACCGCTGCGTCCGTCCAGGTTCCAGAGACGCAGAACAACGATCACACCACGGTCTGAGGCTTTTTTGGCAAAATCGATCACGGATTCGATGTATCCCTCAAGTGACATGTCGGCGCACAGATTGGATTCGAATGAATGCAGGGAGATACTGATCTTATGCGGAGCTGCTTGGGGATGCAGCAGCAGTTCTTCCTTTTGCGGGAGTAAGGTACCGTTTGTTGTGATCATGGGCAGAAAGCCTGCCTTCTTTGCTTCCGTGAGAAAGAAGGAGAGATCGGGATGAATGAGCGGTTCTCCCATCAAATGAAAGTATAAATACGGTCCCCAAAGGCGGAGCTTTGGAAGGATCCATAAGAATTCTTCTCTGGAAAGTGACCGCGGCTTTCGCGTTGTTTTAGGACAGAAGGAGCAGCTCAAATTACAGATGCTTGTGATTTCAAGATATGTTTTTCGATGATTTGCCATATCAAACTCCTGAACGAAATGATATTTCCATGCTTATGATAACACAAATCCACTTGATTTGCAAGAGTCTATCCATGTTTTATGAAAAACGATATATCGGATAATCAAAACAAGATGTTGAAAAACTATTGACAAAAGGTAAGGTGTTCGATATAATATATGATGAGTTTTTGATCCGATAAATGGGCACGAAGTCGACCTCTTCTTGTTTCGTATTCAGAAAATGGCAGATGTCATTTCGGAGAAAGGTGTGAAATTATGGAGCAAAATCAGCAGAATGAAAAATTACAGCAGTGGAAGAATCAGATCTCCTCTTTTTTGTTTCCGCGTTGGAATGAGCTTCCGGAGGTCGATCTCTATATGGATCAGGTTGTCGGGTATTTGAGTCAGAAATTGAGTGTGTTTTACGATACCGAAGATGAGGATTCCGGTAAGATGATCACTGCTACAATGATCAATAACTATGTCAAGCAAAGGATTATTGCGGCACCTGTCAAAAAAAGATATGACAGATCCTGCGTTTCAGCACTGATTGTTTTGTTTTGCTTAAAGCAGGTGCTCAGTATCGGGTCTTCCGGTGCTGTGATTGCGCAGTGTCGTTGGAATGAGGATCCTGCGGGGGCCTATGATCGCTTCTGTCATATTTTCGAAACGGTCCTGCACCGTACGGTATCTGAAAACAAATGCTTTGAGCAGGATGTTGATGTGGATTCTGATCCCTGTCTCTCGGCGGTTGCGATCGCATTTACGAATAAACTGTATGCAGAAAAAATCATACAGAGCTTGGTGCAGCCGAAATCGGATGTGCATACAGAAAAATGATGAGAGAAAGACTTTGGAAAGGACGTACAGCTTTTTTTGTGCGAAAGTGATATGGCAGAAATGAAAAAGGAAGTATCCATCCGGCTTTGGTCAAAGCAGTATGAGGCGGCAAATACGGAGCTTTTTGCGAATGTGATCGAAACGTTTGGAGACGATGTTGATTTTTCCTCGATGTTCAAAAATGAGGACGAGGGTGAGACTCTTTTGGAGATGCGATCCTACGGTACCTTGACAAAAAAGGACGGACGGATCTCTCTGTCCTACGACGAAACCGAGCTGACAGGTATGGAGGGATCCACAACCACGGTTTCTTTTGCTGAGGATTCACCGGATGTGGTTACGATGCTGCGATACGGCTCTGTTTCCACAGCACTGGTTTTTGAACAGGGAAAGCGCCATATTTGTGCGTATGAGACGAGGGTCATGCCCTTTGAGATCTGTATTCAGACACGTACCGTAAAGAACGGGCTGACCATGGATGGCGGTCGTATCGATCTGGATTATCTGGTTGAGATCCACGGTGCGAAAGCTGAAAGAACAATTTTTTCGTTGGAGGTCACCGTTACCGCGTGATCTATGATACCGTGAATCGGAGAAAGAAGAGGTAATCCTTATGACACTTGAAAATTTGAAGCGTCTGCAGCAGTCGGTTCCTGAGGGGGCGGATGCGCTTTTTATTACGTCAGGCGTGCATCAGTACTATTTGACCGGCTTTCATATTGAGGATGGATATGTTGTGGTCATGCGTGACCGTGCGCTTGTATTTGTGGATTTTCGTTATATTGAAGCGGCACGCGCAGCGCTTGATGCGGATGCGTTCTGCATCCACATGAATACCTCACTCGCGTTTGTTTGCGAAACACTGACGGCAGAAAGCGTCAAAACAATGGCGTTTGAGGACCGTGTGGTGACGGTTTCTGCACTGAAAACCTATAAAGATGTCTTTGCTGACAAGATCACGCTTGTTCCCATGGAGGGATTGCTCGATTCTCAGCGAATGAAGAAGACTGACTATGAGATCGAAATGATCAAGAAGGCGCAGCAGATCACCGATGCAGCCTTTGCACATATTCTTGATTTCATCACACCGCAAAGAACAGAGACCGAGGTCGCGCTTGAGCTTGAGTTTTTCATGAGAAAGCTCGGTGCAACATCAACCTCGTTCCCAACGATCTGTATTTCCGGTGCTGCAACCTCACTTCCGCACGGAGAACCGCAGGACCGTCTTCTTCAGCCGGGATTTTTGACCATGGACTACGGTTGTGTCTATCACGGATACTGCTCCGATATGACACGTACGGTTGCGATCGGTGCCGTAACGGATGAAATGAAGCGAGTATACGATACGGTCCTTGCAGCACAGACGGCGGTTCTCGAGGCGATCGACTGGCATTCGGATTGCGCGGCAATGGATAAGATCGCGCGTGATATCATCGACAATGCTGGGTATCGTGGGGCATTCGGGCACGGCCTCGGACACGGAGTCGGATTGTTTATTCATGAACGTCCCAGCTTAAATTTCCGTTCGGGCGGTATCCTTTTGGAGGACGGTCATGTGGTCACTGTTGAGCCGGGAATCTATTTGGAAGGAAAATTCGGTGTTCGTATTGAGGATATGGTTGTGATTCGCAATCACCGCGCAGAGGATATCACAAATTCTCCCAAAAATTTGATTATTTTGTGATAATTTCATTTTTTTGCTTTGTTTTTTGATGATATTGCATAAGAAGTGCCGGAAAACGAATCAAAACTTTTATCATATAGCTCTTGAAAAATGATCCCAAATATAGTAAAATATATATATAGTATGCCTATTGATATGTAAATGATTTTGGAGGTTATAGAATTATGGTTATTGCAGGCGATTTTAAGAATGGCGTAACTTTCGAAATGGACGGTAAGGTCGTTCAGATTATCGAGTTCCAGCACGTCAAACCCGGAAAGGGTGCTGCGTTCGTCAGAACAAAGCTCAGAGATGTTATCAATGGTTCTGTTATTGAAAAGACATTCTCTCCCACCGATAAGTTCCCGCCCGCGCACATCGAAAGAAAAGACATGCAGTACATGTACAACGATGGCGATCTGTACTACTTCATGGATATGGAGTCTTATGAGCAGATTCCTGTCGGTAAGGATCTTCTTGATGACAACTTTAAGTTCGTCAAGGAAGAAATGATGTGCCGTATCAACTCTTACAAGGGCAGTGTATTCAGTGTTGAACCTCCGATGTTCGTAGAGCTCACCATCACAGATACTGAGCCCGGCTTCAAGGGTGATACCGCTACAGGTACAACGAAGCCTGCTACTCTCGAAACAGGTGCTGTCATCAAGGTTCCGTTGTTTATCGATAACGGTACTGTTATCCGTATCGACACCAGAACCGGTGAATATCTGGAAAGAGCATAACTGAGAATTCATTGAAAGTTGAGGTTAGTAACATGACTCTGACGGAAAAGGTTGCTTATCTGAAAGGCTTGATGGAAGGTTTGAACGTATCTTCCGAGACTGCAGAAGGTAAGGTACTCAAGGCAATGGCAGATATTCTCGAGGATATGTCTCAGTCGATCGTTGATCTCGAGGATACCATGGGCGATGCACAGGAGTATCTGGAAGAGCTGGATGATGATCTTGCCGATGTTGAAGACATCGTTTACGATGACGAAGACGAGGAAGAAGAGTATTTGGATGATGAAGACTACGACGATGATGATGTCTACGATGAGGATGATTTCATTGAAGTAGAATGTCCCAACTGCAGCGAAACAATCTATTTTGATGACACCGTTGATCCCGAAAATATCGTTTGCCCCGCTTGCGGCGAAGCTTTCAGTTGTATTTGCGACGAGTGCGACGGTGGATGCGAGGATTGTGAAGCTTGCGAAGAACTCAAGCAGCTCGACGGTGAGGAATAATCGGTTCTGTTAGAAAAAACCGTTCTTTCTCCCTGATATGTTTTCTGTAAATAAAAAAGAGAGAATACCTCGTGTGTTCTCTCTCTTTTTTTGATGATGATAAAACGTCTGCTATTTTTCAAATAGCAGACGTTTTGCTTTTATTGATCGTTTGACGAATCATCGTGCCCGTCATGGTTATCCTCTTCGGTATTTGAACCGGTATCCGGATCTTTGGGCGTATCGGAATCCTGATCGATATTGTCATTTGAGGAATCCTGCCTTGGCTGGTCAGACATCATATTGTCGAAACGGGAAGAATTCATCCGATGTGTATAGATGTCGATTGGATCGATTGCGTGTTTTGCAGCATTGTTTGCTTCTTGTTCACGGCGCTTGGCTTCCTCTTCGTCTCGTTTACGAGCCTGCTCTTCAGCGGCTGCGCGAGCGCGATTTTCTTCTTCACTGATACGACGTTTTTCTGCAACCATTGCATCAAGCTCCTCGAATGTGGGGTTACCTTCCATGACAGCGCGGAACTGAGCACCGTCCATAACCTCGTTCTTCATAAGATATTCTGCAATAAAATGCATCTTATCCATGTTTTCTGTAAGGATCTTGACAGCCGTGTCGTATGCATTTTCAACGATACGACGGATCTCTTCATCGATATCGTTTGCCGTTTTTTCGGAATAGTCGCGGGAGGAATTGAAATCACGTCCGAGGAATACCTCATCGGAGGAGTGCTCGGAGCCGTATACGATCGGACCAAGCTTTTCACTCATTCCGTAACGGGTAACCATGCTGCGTGCCATATTGGTTGCACGCT
>JAFQMO010000174.1 GCA_017414385.1 Clostridia bacterium | reverse complement strand
GGAATGTCAAGAACGGCATGAGAACTTTTACAATAATTTTACAGCGATGTAATTCTTTCGAACGAAGCAAGTCCCAAAACTTGACATATATACAAAAGAATGGTATAATAAATAATAACCGATAACATGTGAAGGAAGGTTGTTTCGTGTATAATAAATCCGAGTTTTTCTGTGCCCCCAACGTATCAAAAAAGGCGCTCAACCGTTTCTATGCTCACTTTTCCGCAGAAAAGGAAGAATTGCACGCACTTGAGGTTTATGAGGGCGGAAAGCTTTTGATCCGTTCCGCATCCGCACCATACAGCACCACAGACAAGCGCGAATGCTATTCCATCTCCAAAAGCTTCACTGCGACCGCGATCGGTATGCTCATTACAGAAGGAAAGCTTTCCGAGGACGATCGGATCGTTGATATTTTCCCCGATAGATGTCCCCCCGTCATCTCCGAAAACCTGGCAGCACTCCGTGTCCGCCACGTTCTCTCCATGAACATGGGACAGACGGATTGGGAATGTCTGATGCCCCAAATGACCTTTGCAGACGATGCCGCCGAGGCATTCCTTGCACAGGACTTCCCGTTGGAGCCCGGCACCTGCTTTGCGTACAATACAGGCGGCTCCTGTCTTCTCGCTGCGATCGTACAGCACATCAGCGGAATGACGCTGCTTGATTACCTGAACATCAAGCTCTTTGCACCGCTCGGCATCAACGGTGTCAACTGGGTCTGTGTCAACGACGGTACCAACGCAGGCGGACTCGGCATCCAGCTTTGTGTCGGTGATATGGCAAAGCTCGGCCTGCTGTATTTGAACGGCGGTGTTTGGATGGGCAAGCGGCTTTTATCCGAGGAATGGGTGAAGGCGGCATCCTCCCCCATCAGTGACAACAATCAGAACGAGGATGACAAGATGGACTGGCGCTCCGGGTACGGATATCAGTTTTGGATCAATGCACGTGACGGTTACCGCTGTGACGGCGCATCGGGACAGTATTGTCTGATCCTCCCCAAATACAATATGGTTTTTGCCATTCAGACGCTTCTGCGCGATATGCCGGCGGAGATCGATGCAATCTTCGATTTCATTGAACATATCCACGATGCAGACGATGCCTGCGACATCCCCGTTCTGCTTCCGGACTACACACCTCCGCGTTCCATGACACGCATTACGGGAATGGAAAACCGTGTCTACCGTTTGGAGGAGAATCCGCTTCGTTTTACAACCTTCTCCCTTTCCTATGACACAGCAAAGGATGCATTGCTTTTGAATTTCTCAAACGGCGAGTATACAGACACCGTTACCGCGGGAAACGGCAGATATTTTGAAAGCACATTGACCGCACCCTATTTTCTCCCGAGAATGGACAATCTCATCGACCGGCGTCACGTAGAGATGTGCCGTATCGCCTCCTCCTACCGCATGATCGACGGAGAGGTCCATTGGCTTGCCCGTCTTCTGAACTGTCCGAATCCCGTTCATGTCAAAATCGCTTTCTCGGATGAAGCGGTGACCATTCGGATCGAGCCCGATGAGCTCGTTGTTTACGATGCCACGGTCATCAAGGGTACCCTGCAGAATTGACCGTTCTTCCCAATATTCAAGAAAGGAATCCATATCATGTATAACCACTCTGAGTTTTTCTGTGCTCCAACCGTCTCAAAAAAAGCGCTGAACCGATTCTATTCCAATTTCAAAGCACATGAAGACGAGCTTCACGTTTTTGCTGTTTATGAAAACGGCGCTATGCTCGTTCGCTCCGCATCCGAACCGTACAGAACTACTGACAAGCGTGAGGTATATTCCCTCTCCAAGAGCTTCTGTTCCACAGCGATCGGCCTCCTCATCGACGAGGGAAAGCTGTCGGAGGATGACAGGATCATTGATCTGTTTCCCGATCTGTGTCCCGAGGTGATCTCCGAAAACCTTGCGTCCATGCGGCTTCGTCATGTCATGTCCATGAACTGCGGACACGATGACTGCGTTATGCCTGCGATGGAATGGGCGGAAAACGCAGCAAAGGCATTCCTTGCACAACCGGTACCGTATGTCCCCGGTACACATTTCGCATACAACACAGGCGCCACCTGTCTGCTCTCCTGTATCGTACAGCGCAAAAGCGGAGTTTCCCTGCTCGATTATCTGACACCGCGCCTGTTCCAGCCGCTCGGCATCACCGATGTCAAATGGAACCGTACGGCAGACGGCACCTGTGAGGGCGGCATCGGTCTGCATATCTGTATCGATGATATTATCAAGCTTGGTACGCTGTATTTACAGAACGGCATCTGGGGCGGAAAACGCATCCTCTCCGAGCATTGGGTAAAGGCCGCATCCTCTCCTGTCAGCGACAACTCAAGCAACGGATCGATCGATTGGTGCTCCGGATACGGTTATCAGTTCTGGGTCAATGCCCGTGACGGATTCCGCGGTGACGGTGCCTGCGGTCAGCTCTGCATCGTGCTTCCCAAGTACAATACAGTCGTTGCCGTTCAGGGCTGTATTGGTGATATGCAGCACGAGATGGATGAGATTTTCCGCCTGGTCGAGCACATCCACGATGACGACGGCGATGAAAATGTCCCCGTGCTTCTCCCCGATTATATACCCGAGCCTTCTCCCACCCGTCTGACGGGACACGAGGGCACGCTCTATTGTCTTGAAAAGAATTCCTTTGGACAGAATTCGCTGTCCTTCTCCTTTGATACCGAGAACAATGCGCTCCGTCTGATCTTCTCTGACGGCAGCCGTCGGCAGATCCTTTCCGCCGGCAGCGGCAAATACATGGAAAGCACTGTGACGATTCCCTATTTCAAGCCGAAGCTTTGCGATATCATGCGATCAGATGCGGCAGAGGAATGCCGTGTTGCCTGCACCTATGCAGTAAACGGTGACGAGCTCGACATTCAGATCCGTCATCTCACCTGTCCCAATCCGATCCCGATGAAGATCACCTTTGCAGAGGACACGCTGACGATCACCTTCGACGAATACTGCGGAATGCACGAAAGTGTGCTCAAGGTCGTCGGTACGGCAATGCAGTGATTCTGCCGAAAAGCAAAAAAGCATCCCCTTTGACGATACAGTATCGCAAAGGGGACTTTTCTTTCTCAAGGATCATCGAATATCTTCAACGACCTTCTCGGGTCTCTCATCAAGAACCCACGGATTACGGTAAATCCGTGTCATAAATTTGAGTGCAGAGGCATAGTAGTATCCGTCTACCGTACGTTCATCCATCACGAACGTATAACCGATATACGGAACATGCTTGACACTTCCGTCCGATTGCATTTCATACCGATGCCTCTTCGCACCGAACGACATGAAAACGGGAAGATTACCGAAATCATAAAGGTGATGGTAGATCGTCGGAATACCGAGCGATCCCATAGAGGTTATGAAAAAGGATCCGTGGAACGGGCTGAGTCTCGTCAAAAAACGGGGCAGCAGTCCCACATAGTCCAGCACACGCAAGACCCATACCACAAAGCGCATCAAGAATCCGGGGAGATAATTGAGCACCTTTGCGACACTGTCAAACGCACCTCCGGGAGAATTTCGGTAATCCTCAATGATCCTGTTGATCTTTTCGTAGACCTCCGCTGCGGTCACATCCGGTTCAAACTCCGCCTTGATGACCGTATCAGGAGATTCCAGGCTCATTTCCTTCTTAATGGTCAAGCAGATCTCAATATTATGACGCGCATAAATCTCCTGACCTGCAATAAACCGATTCAACCCGGGCATTTGAGACAGTGTCCGTATGTAGGTTGCGATCAGAACATACATAATGTTGAAGCCCGCAAGTCCCTCTGCCTTCTTCTCCTTGACATAACGGTCGATCTTTGTGGTATCGATCTCATCACGAAAGAAATTCTGACTGGTATTGCGCGTTCTCATGATGAACGGAGATACGCGGGCCATGGGAGAAATGCTTCTGACACGTCTGCCGTCCGCACGGTCGCCCAAGCGTCTTTTGATCTTTTTTTTACTCTTCTCGATTGCCAAAATCTGCCGCCTTTCCGGAATGATGTCATCCATTTTATTTTGTCTGCCGCAATTCTGTTTTTATTTTACCATAAATCTTTTGGTTTGAAAAGTAGTTTTTTGTCTTTTTTTCAGTTTTTTTCTGTTATTCTCATGATCCGGAGTACATACAGCGCACGCTCCTGATCCGATACCTGAAACTGCACCTCAAACCCCGCGTATTCCATACCGTAGATACGAAAAGGATCCTCCTGATAAGAAGGACGCGGATCCTCGGAGAGCAGCTCCAGAAGTGCCTGTCTGTCATCGTCGGAAAACGGTTCAAGCAATGCATCATCACATTCTACATGCAGCATATCGTCCTTTTTCTCATCCGCAAAGCCGCCTCTTGCATCGGGATGACTGTCGGTAAAGGAAAGATACGGCTTGATATCATAGATGGGAGTCCCGTCAAGAAGATCTGCACCGCGAACGTGCAGAACAGGTCCTCTGTTTTCGGTATACTCGATACGCTCCAATACAACGGAGGACAGACCGATCGGATTGGGACGGTTCGGAGAACGTGTCGCAAAAACACCCATCCGCCGATTTCCGCCGAGGCGGGGCGGACGCACCGTCGGTGACCATTTATCTGTGTCTCTCCGCTCCGAAAACTCCCAGATCAGCCACAGATGGGAATAGCCCTCAAGCCCGCGAAGCGCATCCGGATTTCGGTATTCGGGAACGAAAACGATCTCTCCGTGCAGTGTCGGAACGAGACCGCTTTGACGCGGGATCCCGAATTTTGTTGGAAATGCTGTGTGAATATGAGCAATGATCTTCATTTTTCGCATGGTCCCGATGCGCAAGCATTTGCTTCGTCGATCTCTTTTTCCAGTTCCGCAACGATCGCAGCAGCCACATGATCAAAATGATGTACGGTAAAACGGTCAGCAACCGCCTTCACCGTATCATCTGCATTATCCACCGCATATCCGATATCAGCATCACGAACCATGGAAATGTCATTTTCGAAATCTCCGACACAAACGATGGTATGAACAGGTCTTCCCTGCTCCGCAAGAATCCGACGGATACGGGGAAGGACCTCCCCCTTTCCGCTGTTTTTGATATGCATCTCAAGGCCGTTTCCCCAGCTGCGGTTATAATTATAGCGATCGCCAAAACGGTCACTGAGGTACTTCATCCACGGCTCCATGACCCGGTCACTTGCCATGAATACGACCTTATACCAAGGCTTTGGAAGAGAAGCAGACCTTTCCCGAAGGAGACGGACATCATCGTCCTCAAGCTTCAGTCTTTCATATCTTGAGCAGAGGCTGAGCGATCCCTCATATCCGAAATCCTTGATCGCATCCTCAATGAGAGAAATGATATCATCATCCTCTGAAAACGGCAGAGCGATCACATCGGTATCTGTTTCCGGGTCATATACAACAGTACCGTTCAGTCCGATGATAAATGTATTCGGAATAAAACGGTGCGCATAGCCCTTGATATCCTCCGGCGCTCTTCCGGACGCGATCGTCATTCTTCCTCCGTTCTCCTGAAAATAACGGATTGCTTCTGAATTCTCATCGGAGATCCCAAAATTCCGATCAACAAGTGTTCCGTCAAGATCGGAGATCAGCATATAGCCATCGAATTTTCCCATATGGCAGGCTCCCTTCAAAACATATAAATGACATAAACAAACTTGTATAGAGTATATCACAATTCAAAAAAAAAAGCAAGATACAATAAAAAAACAAACAATTCTACAGGATGCGTACGTTTTTTCCAAATTTTGCGTTTTTCTCTTGACTTTCTGAAGGTTTACGGGTATAATGTTAGTAACAACTTATGGAAAGGAATTATCGTTATGGAAACCATCAAGAAGTATTTTCCCCTGTCATTCGGCATTAAAAGTGTTGTCGATCTGGTGATCAAGATCATCATCTACCTCGTAATCAGCGCGATCGTCGGCGTTCTGATCAACGTCCTCTCTCATATTCCGGTAATCAATCTGCTCACAGGTCTTGCCGGTGCTCTTCTTGAGCTTTATATTCTGATCGGTATCATTCTTGCTGTTCTGGATTTCTTCAAGATCATCAAATAATTGATCCGAAGGCTTCTTGCAGCCGCAATACAATGCAATAGAACCAACGTCCCCGTACGGTACCGTACGGGGACGTTTCTGCTTTTTGTTATTTCGGGCAAACGGGATTCGCTTATTCGTTCGCGGTATCGTTAACCGTATCATCCTCATAGATACCGCAAGCCTTTGCAATATCGGAGGGCTCTTCCTTTTCGCGGCTCAGACCGTTTTTACTGTTTTCCAGGTCAAAATAATAACTCTCTACGCTATCCTTCTTGACCGGCTTCTGATAAGGTCTCTGCGCTGCGGGTGCATTTTTGGGACGCATGTAATAGGGCTTCTTGGAGCGGGGAGTGCTCGGAGGGGTCGGCGGATTTTCCTTTGCTTCTCTCTCCTTCTCAATTGCCGCACGCTCAAAGATCTCCGCATTCAGCTCAGCTGCTGCTTCCTCCTCTGCGCGGTCAACCACTCTCTGCGGACGGTTGGGATCGATCACAGGCTCGTACTTTTCCGCACGCGCACCGCGGTCTCTTCCTCTTCCTCTGCCGCCTCTGCCGCCATGCTCCTTATTGCCGCGGGAACGCTCACCGTCTTCGGATCTCTGTGCTTTCTTCTGTGCTGCAGCCTTCTTCTCCGCATTTCTTGCATCCTCAAAGGTTCCCTTTCCGTCAGCACCGGTCGGGAAGATCACAATACGGCGATTGTTTTCCGCACCGATGGAATTGGTGGATACACCCTCAATGTTCTGTACTGCAGAGTGGATGATGCGTCTCTCGTAAGGGTTCATCGGCTCCAGAGTAATGCTCTTTTGATACTTCAAAACCTTCTCGGACATACGCTTTGCAAGCTTGCAAAGTGTCTCCTCGCGCTTAGAGCGATAATTTTCTACGTCAACTGTGATCTTTGTATACTGACGGTCCTCGTCCTCCTTGCGATTTGCCGCAAGGTTTGCAAGATACTGGATCGCATCCAACGTATCGCCGTGATGGCCGATCAGGATGCCTGCCTTCTCACCGGTTACGGAGATCAGCTTGTCTCCGCCGGTAAGATCGGTCATACTGACCGAAACATCCAGCTCCATATCTGCAATCAGTGTCTTTACAAAAGAGAGTGCTACCTCATCGGGAGACTCTACATAAGTGATACGAACCTTTGCGGGAGCCGCACCGATACCAAAAAGTCCCTTCTTCGGCTGCTCCAGCACCTCATAAGTAACAGAAGCGGCATCCACGCCGAGCTCCGCTGTACCAAGTGCAACAGCTTCCTCGACCGTCTTGGCCTGCTTTACGATTTCTCTTTTCATTTTGTTTCACGCGTTGCCGCACGAGCAAAAATCCACATCTTGTTCTGCGGCATCTGTTTCCTTTCGTTATACAATCATGATCGGACATCTGTATGTCCGCTTGAAAAAGCACTCTTACTTCTTTTTTCTGTCATCCTTCTTCAGGGGTGCATATCCAACTCCCTGTGTTTCGGCATTTTCCGGGATCTCCGCTTCCTGCTTTTCATCATCGGATTCCGATGATGCTTCGCTGTCTGCTTCCGCCGGTGCCGTCTTCTCTGCCTTCTTGACGTCACTCACAACATAGTCCTCGTCATCGATATAGTGCAGAGAACGGATCTTCTTGTTTTCTGTTGCCTTCTTCTCATTCTTGGCTGCCTTCTTGGACTCCTTGACTGCCTGCGCAAGCTCCTCCTCCGTAAAGACCGGATAAGGATATATTTTTGCGAGCAGCACCTGCTGCAGAACACCGAGCACATTCTGGAAGATCCAGTACACACCAAGTGCTGCAGGAAGCTGGAATGCCATCCAGAAGATCATCAGCGGCATCGTGATCTCCATGATCTTCATGGAGGTATCGGGGCTGCCCTGCGGTGTAGGCGCACGGTATGTCAGCTTTTTTGTGATCTTGGAGGAGGCCCATGTGGTGACCAGGTTCAGGATCGGAACAAGGAGAAGAATATTCAGCGCAACGGTCGGTGTCTTGGACAGATCGAGCGCGCCGCCGAATACAGTCATGTTCGGCCAATGATTGAGCAGGATGTCCTCAATGCCCGCGATGATCTCAGCGGTACAGCCCTCAATATTCGGCAGAACAGAGAGAACGGAGGGGATACCAAGCTCTGTAATGCTGGAAAGAAGCTGGATCTCATTTCCTGTATAGGAGGTCTGCTCAAGCAGCTGTGCGACCGCTGTTTTCAAGAATCCGATCGATTCCGCACTCATGGAACACAAGTATGTCAGCGGTCCGTATACGATCTTATAGATCGCCCAAATGACAAGCAGCTGAACGATCATAGGCAGACATCCGCCTGCGGGATTATAGTGCTCCTCTTGATACAGCGTCATGATCTCGTTCTGCATCTTCTGCTGTGTCGCCTGATCGGTACGTCCCGCATACTTTGCGCGGATCGCAGCCTCCTTGGGACGGAGCGATGCCTGCTTGACCATGTTCTTCTGTGTTTTTATGCCGACAGGAAACAATACAAGCTTGACGACGATGGCAAAGCCAAGCAGCGCCAGCATATAGTTATCCGTCAACGCATAAAACAGCTTGATAACGTAACTGAATGGAATGTTGATCAAATCGAATAAACCCATTTTTGATCTACCGGTCCCTTTCTTGTTCTGATGAGAGGATCATTTTGCACATACCCGCCGTGCGGGTCCGAATCAAGGTCTGCCGTTTCTATGCATCGGGGCTCATAAAAACGGTACTGTGCAAAACAGAAGCTCACACTATTCTGATGATGTACGCGCCCGTATCTCCGATGCGCACAAGCTTTCATAGCGCATACGGCTTGTTTGGGGCAAAAAATTTTCTTTTCGTTTTTTATCGGGTTGTTTGATGTACGGCGGCGGCAGGTCGATCCCGCCGCGGCAGAATGGCTGGCAGCGCAATAAGCGCCAAACCGTCAGACACGTTCCTCCGATCAATCCGAAATCGCGGTATACCCTGATTGCATACAGCGAGCAGGTCGGATAAAACCTGCAGGTGGATTTCCCTTTCAGAGGCGATAAAAAACGTCGATAAAACTGAATCAGGCAAACAGCGAGCCTACGCATTGCTCATTCTCCCGTTTTTGTTCGGTCGGATGGCGCTGCGTCCGGTTTTCTTTTTGCTTTCGGTACCGCAAACTGCGGTGCGGGTTCTCCTTCATACATACCGAGTCGACGGAATGCATACGCAAGGTCGCCCCGGATCTGCTGTGTTTTTGCGCGCACAGCGGCATCTCTTGCGACCAAAACGATCAAATATCCTTTTTTGATCTTTTTTTCCGTATCCAGCAAACGAAAGCCCTCACGCAATATCCTCTTGACACGGCTGCGGGTGACAGCCCCGCCGATCTTCTTTGTGACCGTCAGCCCGATGCGGTTGATCTTCTTCTTCTCGGGATGCTCCTTTTGCAGGCGCTTTGCCGCAAAATCGCGCAGACAGTATACAACAACAGTATCCGTCACGGCCTTGATGCCGCGTCTGTAAGCCTTCTGATACAGATGGTTTTCACCGATTGCCTTATATTTCATACGTTTTTCTTTGTGATCCGATTCCGCCGGACACGCAGCTTCCCCCTCGTATCGGTCGGTATGATCCTTGTTTGTTTTTCAAATTCCGTGTGTACGTCCTGCACACAAAGCCCACATAAAAACGAAAGCCTATGACTTGCGGCACAGGCTTTTATCGTGTGTATGCGTACGACTCTGAGGGTACAACACGCAAAATCAATAGGTCAGCTTTGCTCTGCCCTTTGCACGTCTTCTCTTCAAGACCTTTCTGCCGTTTGCGGTTGCCATTCTCTTTCTGAAGCCGTGTTCGACCTTTCTCTGTCTCTTCTTAGGCTGGTATGTTCTCTTCATGCGGTTGCACCTCCCTTGATGATAGGTTTCTATCTCTATCGGTTTGTTTTTTGTAATAAAAGCGGAAGCTCTTTTACCGTACCCCGATGGATTCCCATCATACGGCATCTTATATTATACACGTTTTGATACGGTTCTGTCAAGAGGTTTTTCAAATTTTCTTCTTTTTTCTCTTATTTTTCCGACTTTTTGGCTCCGATTCGTTCCGCATATGCCGCAGCAGCCTGTTCGGTTTTGTTATCACCGTAGGTATAGTACACCGATTTTGCCAGATCATCGGGTAAATACTGCTGTGCGGTATAATGGTTGGGATAGTCGTGCGGATAACGGTACCCTTCCCCATGTCCCATCGCCTGTGCCCCCTCGTAATGTGTATCCCGAAGGTGAGAGGGGATCCTTTGCCCCCGGCCTGCACGGACATCCTGCGCGGCAAGCTCATACGCCATATACGCGCTGTTGGACTTGGGTGCAGTCGCCAAAAGGATCGCTGCATTGGCAAGAGGGATCCTCGCCTCCGGCAAGCCCAATTCTCTTGCAGATGTAACACACGCCTGTACCACAGCCGCTGCCATCGGATAAGCCGCACCGACATCCTCGCTTGCGATCACGAGCAGCCGTCTGCAGGCAGAGAACAGATCTCCTCCCTCCAGAAGCTTTGCAAGATAAAACACTGCCGCATCGGGATCCGATCCGCGAATGGATTTCTGCAGTGCGGACAACGTATCATAATGTGCATCGCCGTCACGGTCAAAGGCTGCCATCGATGCGGGCATCAGTGCTTTGATAAGATCTGCGGTGATCACTGCCTCCGCATCTCTGCCCACTGCATAAAAGGCGTTTTCCAAAAGACCGAGCGACCGTCTGACATCTCCGCCGCCCGACTGTGCCATCACACCGAGCACCGCATCGTCTGCTTGCTTTCTTGTTTCGTTTTCCTCGTTGAGACGTGCAAGTCCGCGCTTCAGCGCTTCCTTGATATCCTTTGCATCGACTGCATGGAATTCAAACACCGAGCAGCGGGATAAAAGCGCGTTGTATATGTAAAAGCTTGGATTTTCCGTTGTGGATGCGATCAGCGTAATCCTGCCATCCTCGATAAACTCAAGCAGTGACTGCTGCTGCTTTTTGTTAAAATACTGGATCTCATCCAAGTAAAGCAAGACACCCTCCGTACCGAAAAGCCCCCTTGTTTCACCGATCACATCACGGATATCGGAAAGGGATGCCGTTGTTGCATTCAATCTGCACAGTGTCTTTCCCGATGTCCGCGCAATGATATTCGCAGCGGTCGTTTTTCCGGTTCCGGGCGGTCCGTAAAAGATCATGTTCGGCAAAAAACCGACATCCAGTATTCTTCGGAGCGCACCGCCCTCGCCGAGCAGATGTCTTTGTCCTACCATATCTTCGAAGCTCTCCGGCCGTATCCGGTCTGCAAGTGGATTCATAGCATCAACCTCGCCTTGTGCCCAAGGCGTCCTTCCGATCAACATTCCATGATAACAGTATATCAAATTATTTCTGTTTTTGCAATAGGAAGTTTTCTGTTTTGTAAATCGGTACAGCAGAGATCCTGCCCTCTCTCTGTCCTGTCCGCAGAAAATGGGATAAATATTCAAAAACGCCCTTGACAAATGTATAAAAATGTGATATTCTTGTAGCAACCTCAAATGCAATGATCGGAAACGAGTATGCTGTGAAACCTTCCAGAGAAGTGTCGGTCGACGAAAACGTCATGGTGCAAGACATCAAGGGGCAGCTGCAGAAATACATTCCGGGAGCAGCGCACCGAAGCGGTCCACCTGTTTTTGACAGATCCTCCGCATGAGGCTGCGACGGACCGCACACGTTACGTGCAGAGAGTATTGCGGCGTTCACAGACGGAGACCAAGAAAAAACACATGGATGCTTTGTACTCCAAAAGCCTGTCATATGCGAATATGCAGGGAAACGGGGTGGTACCGCGGAAGTTAACTTTCCGCCCTCGATGGATATGTTTTCATAAAAACCGCTGTTTTTGTGAAGAGATATGCGTGGAGGGCGTTTTGTTTTGCATGCGGACAAAGCGGCAGTCACAGTCTCTCATATCCGCAAAAAAGTAAATCAAACGAAAGGACTCACATCTCATGGTAATCAAAATACTTCTCTTAATCGTCTTTTTCGCTGTTATGGTAGGTGTCGGTATTGCCTGCCGCCGCAATGCAGTCGACATCAACGGTTTTGCGCTCGGAGGACGCTCGGTCGGTCCATGGCTGACGGCGTTTGCATACGGTACCTCTTATTTTTCCGCCGTCATCTTTGTCGGATATGCAGGACAGTTCGGATGGAAATTCGGTGTTTCCACCACATGGGTCGGTATCGGAAATGCGATCATCGGCTCCCTGCTTGCGTGGGTCATTCTCGGCCGCCGCACGCGCCTGATGTCACAGCATCTGCAAAGCGCGACCATGCCGGAGTTTTTTGAAAAGAGATACGCCTCAAAGCTGCTCAAGATCCTCGCCGCAGCCATCATTTTTGTATTCCTGATCCCCTATACCGCATCTCTCTATAACGGTCTTTCCCGTTTGTTCTCCATGGCGTTCCCCATCCCCTATGAGGTCTGTATCGTCATCATGGCAGCACTGACCGCCGTATACGTCATTATCGGCGGGTATATGGCAACCGCCGTCAACGATTTCATTCAAGGTATCATCATGCTCGTCGGTATCGTCGCGGTCATTGCATCAGTCCTCGGACAGCATGGCGGTCTGATGGGCTCGATCTCCGAATTGGCATCGGTTTCCGATGCAACCGTTGCAAACGGCGATGTTCCCGGTATCTTCGCCTCGTTCTTCGGTCCGGATCCCGTCAATCTTGCTGCCGTTGTCATTCTGACCTCGCTCGGTACATGGGGTCTGCCGCAGATGGTTCAGAAATTCTATGCCATCAAAAACGAAACGTCTATCCATAAGGGAACCATCATATCCACACTGTTTGCAATGATCGTTGCGGGCGGATGCTACTTCCTCGGCGGCTTCGGACGTCTCGTCGACATTGATGTTTCTGCGCTCGGATACGATGCGATCATCCCCACCATGCTTGAGAATCTCTCCGACATTCTGATCGCGGTCGTGGTCATCCTTGTTCTTTCCGCATCCATGTCCACACTCTCCTCCCTCGTTCTGACCTCCTCCACGACCTTTGTCATCGACCTCATCAAGCCCTCCTGCAAAAAAATGACAGAAAAGAGACAGCTGCTTCTGATGCGTATCCTGATCGCCGTCTTTGTCACGATCTCCGCGGTGCTCGCGCTCGTTCAGTACCGTCTCAAGCTCTCTTCCATCGCTCAGCTGATGGGCATCTCCTGGGGCGCACTTGCCGGTGCATTCCTGGCACCGTTCCTTTACGGTCTGTATTGGAAGAGAACCACCAAAATTGCTTGTATTGTCAGCTTTATCTGGGGTGTCGGTGTCATGGGAGCGAATATGTTCTTCCCGAAGATCTTCCCCGCGATTCTGCGCTCACCCGTCAATTGCGGCGCATTCGTCATGATCGGTGCTTTGATCATCGTCCCCCTTGTCAGTCTTTTCACCAAGAAGCCCAACAAAGAGGATGTCGATGCGATGTTTACCTGCTACGAAACGCAATCCATCGCCCAAGCCAAGGATTACCTCGGAAAATCCTGACTGCTTCCATAGAAATAATTGCCGCGGTACTGCTTATGTACCGCGGCTTTTTATATAAAAGCGGAGAAATATCGAAAATTGTATTGAGCAGAACGCTTGACAACAATCCAAGAATGGGGTATACTATTGTGGGAGCTTTTTTCCATAAAACAAACCGTCGAGGGAGGACATCCGTGTGCGTAATCTGACCGTGATCTCCGTTGGAACCGTCAAAGAAAAATACCTGACCGATGCGATCGCGGAATATAACAAACGTCTCGGTGCATACGCGCACGTCCGGAGCATTCAGCTCCGAGATGAGGTCCTGCCGAAGAATCCCTCAGCGGCGCAGATCCGTCTCGCCGTTCAGAAGGAGGGGGAACGCATTCTCGATGCGATCCCGCAGCGTGCCTACGTCTGCGCGCTCTGCATTGAAGGCAAGCAGCTTTCCTCCGAGGCATTTGCAAAACGCATCGATGAGATCGGCACGATGGGCTACTCCGAAACCGTCTTTATTATCGGCGGCTCGGACGGTCTTTCCGATGCCGTAAAGGCGCGGGCCGATTGGAGACTTTCCTTCTCACCCATGACCTTTCCGCATCAGCTGATGCGTGTGATCCTTGCAGAGCAGCTATACCGCGCCATGAACATTCTCGACGGCGGAAAATACCACAAATAATACCGAATCCAACCGTTTGATACAAATCCTGTTGACTGAAAGGTTTTTTGCCATGAAAAAACGTATTCTTCGTCTTCTTTCCATCTCCGTACAGCGTGCTCTTGCAATCGTTGTGCTCGGCGGATTGATGGTCGCCGCAGTGCTCTACCTGCGCGGATACTACGATTTTTCCTTCATCGACCGTGTCTCTCTGATCCCGGAAACAGAGGCAGCCGACACGGAAGAAACTGCAGGCGTCGAGGATCCCGTGATCGATCCCTCCGATACCGAGGACGATCCCCCCATCTCCGATCCTCCCGCAAAGGATACGGACACACCCGATACAGATGCCCCCCAAACACAGCCCGAGGAGCCGAAATCGGATGCACAGCTTGTTTCCGCAGAGATCCCCAAGGCAAAGGTACTGCTTTCCGAGGGGTATCACAAGCAGGCAGACGAATTTTTCACCGTCGGTCAGACCGTTCTTGCGAATCTTTCCATCCCGGGTCTTGGAGACAGCTTCTCCTATTCCACCCATCAGGTACGGACCACCTCCGTTGCAGAATATGAGCGAGGCTGTGTCGTCACCGAGGAATCGATGCAGACAGCAGACCGTCCTGCCGTCATCATCCGCAACGGATATATCATTCGTGATCTGCGCGGCAAGCTTTCCGTGCTCACCGAAAGCGGGGAGACCTTCCTTTCCGATTACGATGAGAACACCTTTGTGTTGACGGAATACAACAATGCCGAAGGAAAGCCGCTGTTTGCTTTCATCGAACATACCGAGCAGGAGGTCCATCTCCCCATTTATGTCAAGCAGAACAACTCCGGACGTCCGATCTTCTCAGGCACGTACGAGGAGGAGGCGACACTGATGGAGGTGGAAACACGCACCTACTGTACCTTGAGCAGCGACGGAAAATGGGTCCCCGATACCTTCAATCCCGAAAAGCCCGCCCCGCAGCTTGACAAAGGCTTATCCTTTGACGCTCCCGCATATTACGGCGAAAGCGACTGCGATATCATCCGTTACTATGAGTACGGAAAATGGGGCTATAAGAACAGTCAGACAGGCGCGATCCTTGTCTATCCGAGATTTACGCGCGCCTTCAATTTCAATGACGGCTATGCGATCGCGTTTGACTACGCTTATATGTATTTCATCAACGAAAGCGGTCAGTTCGTATTCCAGTGCTCCTACGTGGATCCTCTGACCTTTGATACCTATACCGAGGTCACCCTCCCCGACACCAACGGAACAGAGGCGCTCGGTACCTACTATTTCAGCCACGGACTTACCCGTATCCGTATTCGTGAATGCCTGAACACCTACCAGAAGTATTATTATATCAAGTCCGCCGATTATTCCACCCTGTACGATGTCAACGGCAAGACGTTCCCCATTCCCGTCGGCTATGAGCTCGCCGCTTATCACGACGGCGTACTCCTTCTGAAGAATACCGCAACAGGACTCTTTGGACAGATGAATTATAAGGGTGAGTGGGTCGTTCAGCCCGAATTCATAAGCGTATCTCCCTATCTTTCCGGCCTTTGCGTTACAAAAAATGCAAACGGAAAAATGGGACTTGTCGATACCGAGGGTAACTGGGTACTGCCGCAGGTCTACGACTATATCTCCGAGCCTTCATCGGGCATGATCGCTGTATATGAAGTTTCCCTTGGCTGGGAGATCTACGGTCTTTACACCAAATAACAAGAGCAAAAGGACAGACAGATATTAACAATGAGCATATCTATGACAACCTACTGCGCGGGAGAAGCGGATGTTGCCGTGGTCGGCGCCGGCCATGCCGGCATCGAGGCAGCTCTCGCGTGCGCTCGTTTGGGGCTGAAAACGATCTTATTCACCATCAATCTGGATGCAGTCGGCAATATGCCGTGCAACCCCTCCATCGGAGGAACGGGAAAAGGACATTTGGTCTACGAGATCGATGCGCTCGGCGGTGAAATGGGGTACGCGGCAGACTGTGTTACCATTCAAAGCCGTACGCTCAACTTAGGCAAAGGTCCCGCAGTTCACTCCAAGCGTGTGCAGGCAGACAGACAGCGCTACCGCGCATTGATGAAGCATACCATCGAGAAAACGCCCAATCTCACCATGGTACAGGCAGAGATCGTTGATTTTCACTGTACTGTTGACGCTGAGACCGGGAAGAAGCATATCGATTCCGTTACAACAAAATACGGTGCAGTCTGGCAGGTCGGCGCAGCCATTATCTGTGCAGGAACTTTTCTGCAGGCGCAGGTCATCGTCGGTGAGGTAGCGTTCCCCTCCGGTCCCGACGGCATGCTCCCCGCAACAGAGCTGACCGCAGCACTTGTCCGCGAGGGAATCCGTGTCATGCGATTCAAAACAGGAACCCCCGCCAGAATTCTGCGCGCATCCGTCGACGTTTCCAAAATGGAGGTGCAGCACGGAGATGAGGACATTCTTCCCTTCTCTGTCCGTACCGATCCCGATGCATACAGCAAAATTCCGCAAACAGAATGCCATATCGTTTATACAAACGAGGAGACACACCGTGTCATCCTTGAAAACCTTGACCGCAGCCCCATCTATGCGGGACGGATCCACGGTATCGGTCCGCGTTACTGTCCGTCCATTGAGGATAAGGTCGTCCGTTTCTCGGATAAGCCGCGGCACCAGCTGTTTTTGGAACCGATGGGCACCGAAACGGAAGAGCTTTATCTGCAGGGCTTCTCCTCCTCTCTTCCCGAGGAGGTCCAGCGAAGGATGCTTGCGACGCTCCCCGGTATGGAAAGTGCGCAGATGATGCGTACCGCATATGCAATCGAATATGACTGCATCGATCCGACGCAGCTCTTCCCCACACTTGAATTCAAGGACATCGAGGGTCTTTACGGTGCAGGACAGTTCAACGGCACCTCCGGCTATGAGGAAGCCGCCGCACAGGGCATCGTTGCAGGCATCAACGCCGCACAAAAGCTGCGCGGCAAGGAGCCTCTGATCCTGACACGTGACACATCCTATATCGGTATGCTCATCGACGATCTGGTCACCAAGGGAACGAACGAGCCCTACCGTGTGATGACTTCACGCTCGGAATACCGTCTTCTCCTGCGGCAGGACAATGCCGATGCACGTCTGACCCCCATCGGCCGCAAAATCGGTCTGATCGATGATACACGCTACGCCGCATTTCTCCGCAAGCAGGAGCAGATCGAAGCGGAGGTCCGCCGCGCAAAAGCAACAACGATCCCGCCCAGTGATGCATTGACGCAGATCTGCGAGGAACGCGGTACACAACCGCCAACCACAGGTGTACGGCTTGCAGAGCTTCTCAAAAGACCTCAGCTTGACCACTGTGCACTTTCCGCTGTCGATACCACCCGTCCCGACGGGATCCCAAAGCACATTCTTGACAGCGCACAGACGCTGATCAAGTATGAGGGGTACATCGCGCGGGAGATGGCAGAGGTCGAGAAATTCCGCAAGCTTGAGGGTACCCGTCTTCCTGCCGATACCGATTATACCACGATCAAGGGTATCCGTATCGAGGCGGCACAGAAGCTTCAGAAGATGCGTCCCGAAAGCATCGGTCAGGCATCCCGTATCTCAGGCATCAGTCCTGCAGACATCTCCGTGCTTCTCATCTGGCTCAAGACACAGAAGGAACGGCGGGCAGCAGCCTCGGATACACAAGCCATGACCGCACCGGACGCAGAAAACAAAAAAGCATAGTTAAAAAAAGCCCCGACAGCGATTGTTTTCCGATCGCCGCCGAGGCTTATTTTATTTATTTATTTATTTACAGGTCTCAGAAGATATCGTGCTGCAAAAGCTCCGAATAACTGTAAATACAGCGGTCACACAGGCACTCAAAAAGCTCCCTCTGCGGATTATGGGGATCGTACACACCGACAGTATAAAATCCACCGTCTGCAGCGCCCCGGATACCGGGAACGATATCCTCAAATACCGCACAGTCCTCCACGGGTGCAGACAGCTTTTCCGCCGCCCGCAGATACACATCGGGGAAGCCCTTTCCGCGCACGACCTCAGAGGTTTCCGTGATCGACGAAAAATAACGGAGGATCCCGAGTCTTTCAAGTGCAGGCTGATAAAATACCGACTGCGATGCCGTTGCCGCAGCTATGGGGATCCCCCGCCGATGCAACGACGCCAGGTACTCCTCCGCATGCGGCTTCAACGGTACATGATAGGTATAAGCGTCAATGGCAAGTGCTCGCCATTCCGCCATGATCGACGTCTCCTCCTCGCAAAGAGAGAAACGGTTTTTTGTATAGACTGCCGCACGCGGAAAATCCATGTGAGCAATCGCCTGCATATAATCATCCGTCACCGCAATACCGCGCCGCGAAAGGAATACTCTGTCCACCTCATGCCATACGCCCACCGAATCCAGAAGCGTACCGTCAAGGTCAAAAATCGCAGCCTTTTTCTTTCTCAAAAGGATACTCATACCGATTTCACCACCAATAACGTCCCGTTTCCGACCGATACCGACCCCTCTGTTCCCGGGACAAATTCATTGGAAACGCCGAGTGTCGATGCTGCAGGGATCACAGCATGCGAGAGCGGGTATTTCAAGCCCCGCAGTGTCACATCCTCCGCATCTCCGTTGAGCGCAAACAAGGACAAATACCCCTCGCTCGTCGGGGGAAAGACAAGTGTTCCGTTTTTCACGGCTGTCACGTACGATGCGTGCGCACCATCCTGCGTTGCCTCAAACGCAAATGCACATCCGCCCTGCATGCAGATGTAAAGAACCGTCTGCAGACCGCCGACAGAATGGTCAAGCCGTCCGCCAAACATTCCGTACAGCAAGAAATGACGGTATCCGAGCGACAGCGCGTGCTTGACCGCAAGCATCGTATCGGTATCGTCCTTGATGGGACTGAAGCGCTGTGTATGCTCAGGTATCTCTGTGCCTGCAGGAAAGGAATCAAGGTCTCCCATCAAAAGGTCACAGCGCAGTCCCCGCTCACAAAGGTAACGGTATCCGCCGTCTGCGGCGATCACATAATCCCCGGGACCGATATCGATGGAAGGATCCCCGAGATCACCCGCACCGACAATGATACAGCGTTTGTCTGCACAGCGGTACGTATCGGGAAGACTGTTAAGCAATGCTTTTCTCATTTTGATGTACCCTTTGCATTCTTTTCAAGAAAGACCGATGCCTCCATATCCGCCGTATGCAGCGCAAATGCAAGCGGAAACTGCGCAAAGGCATCGCTGACAAGGCGGACATCCTCTGTGCCGGAGAATCCCATATGAAAACGGATGGCAAATGCCTCTTCCCGTGTCAGACGCAGAAATCCCGAAAGGATATATACTGATTTTTCCCCGTGTCCGTACGGAAGCTGGTCCTCATATTCGTAGCTGGGAACACGCTGCCACACACCATGCTCGTCCTTGACATTACGAAAGGAGGGCTTATAGCAGTTGATCTTGCAGACGTCGTGCAGAAGCGCTGCGATCGCAATCGATTCCTCGCTGCAGCCAAGCCCGTATATTTCTTTCACACGCGGACGTGCAAGATAATCCTTCAAACACGCATATACATTCAAAGAGTGTTCACACAGTCCACCCTCATATGCGCCGTGAAAACGGGTACTTGCAGGTGCGGTGAAAAAATCACATCCGGGAGAGGCAAGATAGTCCAGAAGCTTATCTGCGCCCTCTCTTTTGATCTGCTCGGTATAAATCGAATAAAAGTGTTCCTTTGCCGTCATAAAACACGACCTCTTTCTCTTTTTGATACTCTCCTTGCAGCATCGCTTCATGTGCTGCTTCTATCTTCATTATAAACAAATTCCTCAGTTTTGTCAAGATGTTTGGTCACCTTGCGAAAATTTACGGTGTCTTTCGGAAAACTCTTGATTTCAAGATCATTTTGTGCTATACTAATGCAATAACATATAAAAAGAAAGGAGCTTTGCCGTATGAAGAACGAAAAAGACACAAGCCTTGTAAATGATATCCGCAATACATTCCTGTGGGCTGCGGACCGTGTAAAATCCTGTTCATCCGATATCCCCGCTGTCCATATGGTCAAAGCCGCCGTTGACGAGATCAAGGATGAGATCCGTGTTGTCAAGGAACGCGACCCTGCGGCAACCAGTGACATTGAGGTTTTGCTGCTGTATTCCGGCCTGCACGCCGTTCTTGCACACAAGGTCTCTCATAAGCTGCATAAAAAAGGACACTATTTCTCCGCACGCTTCATCAGCCAGGCGGCAAGAGCGCTGACAGGCATCGAGATCCATCCCGGTGCGACCATCGGCAAGCACTTTTTTATTGACCACGGTGCGGGTGTTGTGATCGGCGAAACAGCCGAGATCGGTGATAACTGCACGTTGTATCAGGGGGTTACCCTCGGCGGTACCGGTAAGGATACCGGAAAGCGCCACCCCACTCTCGGCAACAATGTCATGGTCGGTGCCGGCGCAAAGGTCCTCGGTCCCTTCAAGATCGGTGACAACGCCAAGATCGCCGCAGGTGCGGTCGTTCTGGATGAGATTCCCGCCGACTGTACGGCTGTCGGTATTCCCGCACGTGTCGTTCGCTGCAAAAACGAGAAGGTCGCGGAAAAGGCAAACGAGAATCTGGATCACATTCATATTCCCGACCCCGTTTCCCAGGAGCTTTGCCGTATGCGCGAGCAGCTGCACCGCATGGAGGCAGAGATCGCCCGCATGAAGGCGGAAAAGGAAAACACATCCTCTCAATCTTGATGACAGAAAGGAAACGGTACGTCCCATGGCCGTACCACTCAGAAAAAAATGAAGCTTTACAATTCCCTTACCCACACAAAAGATGAATTTGTCACACATGAGCCGGGAAAGGTCACCATGTATACCTGCGGACCGACAGTATATCATTTTGCACACATCGGAAATCTCCGCTCCTACATCATGGAGGATGTTCTTGAAAAATATCTTTCCTATGCAGGCTATGAGGTCAAGCGCGCCATGAATATCACAGACGTCGGACATCTCTCCTCCGACGGTGATACCGGCGAGGATAAAATGCTCAAGGGTGCAAAGCGTGAGCACAAGACTGTCATGGAGATCGCACAGTTCTACACCGATGCGTTCTTTGCAGACTGCAAAAAGCTCAACATCGCGATCCCCGAGATCGTCATTCCCGCAACCTCCTACGTCGATCATTTCATTGAGATGGTGCAAAAGCTGCTCTCGGACGGTTACGCCTATGAAGCGGGCGGAAATATCTATTTCGATACCTCCAAGCTTGAGGAGTATTATGTATTCAACAAGCAGAATCAGGAGGACCTTGCCGTCGGTGTCCGTGACGGCGTTGAGGAGGACTCCAACAAGCGCAACAAGTGTGACTTTGTTCTGTGGTTCACCAAGTCCAAGTTTGACGATCAGGAGCTGAAATGGGATTCTCCCTTCGGTGTCGGATATCCCGGATGGCATATCGAATGCTCCGCAATCTCCGTACAGACACTGGGCGAGTATCTCGATCTGCACTGCGGCGGCATCGACAATGCATTCCCGCACCATACCAATGAGATCGCGCAGTCCGAGGCTTATTTGGGACATCCGTGGTGCTCCCATTGGTTCCATGTTCTGCACCTGAACACAAACGACGGAAAAATGTCAAAATCCAAGGGAGAATTCCTTACCGTTTCTCTTTTGGAGAGCAAAGGATATGATCCGCTTGTATACCGCTTCTTCTGTCTGCAGTCACATTACCGCAAGTCTCTGGTATTTTCCTATGAGGGTCTGGACAATGCACGTGTTGCTTACGATAAGCTCGTTGCAAGACTTGCCGAGCTTACCCCCTCAGATACCCATGACGAGGCTGTCTGTGCGCCGTATCTTGCATCCTTCGCCGGTGCAATGGATAACGATCTCAATACCGCAATGGCGATCACCGCTATTTACGATGTACTCAAGGCAAAGATCTCCGATGGGGACAAGCTTTGGCTGATCGGACGCTTTGACACCGTTCTTTCCATCAGCCTCATCGAGGCAGCGGACAAAAAACGCACGGAAAAGAACGCCGAGAAAGCAGAAAAGGAGACAAGCACCGGTGCCGCAGGATCCGATGATCCCTTTATCGCAGAGATCGAGGCAGCAATCGCAGAGCGCGCAGCCGCAAAAAAGGCAAAGGATTACGCACGTGCCGATGCGATCCGCGCAGAGCTGCTCTCCCGCGGCGTAACACTCATTGACTCCGCACAGGGAACGACATTCGAGATCAAATAACCTCTCAAAACAAAAAGCAAGCATCCTGATACCGATCTGATCATCGGCACAGGATGCTTTTTTATTGGAACGGTTGGATCGTTTTGCTTCCCCGTCAGCGGAGCTGTCTGCCCTTTTGGGCAGTACGGGCGTTCTCCCCGTGTTCAAAAAAGCATAATACCGTCCGTATTCCGGGACACAGATTGCACGATCGCGTTCTTCCGTCGGTCATTGGCGTTCACCGACGGCAGAGATCGCACATCCGTACCTCTATGCTAGTATATCACGTAGAGCCCGATTCTTCCATACCAATCGTACGACAAATTCCGCACATTCATGCACGGTGCGCAGCAGCGATCGCATCGGCAGCACACAGGAGCGGACCGCGGTAATGAGGCATGGTCGGCAGAGATACCGTTTGCAGATATCCAAGATGTGCCCCCTCGGAAAGTGTACTGTCAAGCACGTCTGTCACATCTGCAAGAGACGGTGCATGTGGGGCAAAGCAGCCGCAGGGGATCTGATCATACCCTTCGCGGTCTAGCTGCGCGCATGAAAGCCGATCCCTCTCAAGGGCTTCTCCCTTTCCGAAAAAACGCACTGACTGCACAATATCACGCGGCATACGCTTCAGGAATGCTGCAGGATCGGCAGAAAAAACATCTGACCAAACCCATGGTCTGGCGCCGTAATGCATCGCGGTCTGTGCCAAAAACAACAGATCCTTCCACCAAAGCGCACTGTCCTTCGCAAGGCGTACATCTGTAACATCGGGACGCTCATCGCACACCGTTTCCATGCCGAGATGCAATAGGCGCGGTCTTCCGAAGACCTCACATACCTCCGCGATCACGTCCTCGCAAAAGCCATAATATGCAGGAGAGGACCGCCCGGATCTGTATTCTCCCATCCACACGTCACGGAAGGTCGAAAAATTTAGCTTTGGGATCACCTCGATGCCGCGCATCTTCAAATTGAAAATCTCCTCACGCAGAATGTCCTTTGACAGTGCTCCGCGGCAGGCGATCCTCGGATGGCTTTCATACTGCATTGCTTCTCCGATATCCAGCACGATCGTATTACAGCCCGCAGCAGCAAGCCTCTCTGTCAGCATGTGAAAGAGATCGAGATCAAAGCGCAGGTGCTCCTCTGCACAGTGCTCAGCAGGGATTTCTTCACTCGCCGCAGTACCTTCACCAATCGGCGGCTCAAAAAAATTGAAGCCCATATGCGCATGAAACGCCCAATGAAATTTCGGTTTTTCCACAAAAGCGCTGTATTCGATCATGCATCTCATCCCCTTTCTGCTACCGTATGATTATACCATAGATCCCACGCGATTGCAAGCAGCTTTTTCTCAGATTCTTTGCGCTCACCTCTTGACAAATACCCCCAGGGGGTATATAATATCTATATCAGTCAGCCATACTTGATTGGGAGGGAATCGCATGGAGCAAACATACAAAGAATGCCACTGCAAAAGAAAAAAGGTCCGTTCCGCGGAAGAGGCGCGGCGGCTGATCAACCGTCTCAGCCGTATTGAGGGACAGATCCGCGGTCTTCGCGGGCTGATCGAAGAGAACGCTTACTGTACAGAGGTTCTGACACAGACAGCTGCGGCATCTGCTGCCCTGCAGTCATTCAGCAGAGAGCTGCTTTCCGAGCACATCCGTACCTGTGTCTCCGAGGATATCCGACACGGCAACGATGAAACGGTGGATGAGCTGCTCGATCTTCTCAAAAAACTGATGAAATAAAAGGGAGGAAATCAAGTGAAGCAATACAACGTTACGGGCATGAGCTGTGCTGCCTGTGCGGCACATGTGGAGCGGGCGGCACGCGCCGTTCCGGGTGTCACGGAGTGCAGTGTCAGTCTTCTGACAGGGAGTATGCGAATCGAGGGGAATGCATCGGACGATGCCGTTATCGCCGCTGTAACTGCGGCAGGATACGGAGCATCCGCGAAAAAAACGGCAGACACTCCCGTCTCCGATGCCGCCGAAGAAGCACTTAAGGACCGCGAAACACCGCTGTTAAAGCGCCAACTTCTGGCCTCTCTCGGGTTTCTACTCCCGCTTATGTACCTTTCAATGGGGCACGTTATGTGGGGATTTCCCCTGCCCGCCCCTCTTGCGCATAACCCCCGTGCGATCGCCTTGGCTGAAATGCTCCTTACGGCGATCGTTTTGGTGATCAATCAAAAATTTTTCATAAACGGCTTCAAGGGATTGATGCGGCGCGCACCGAGCATGGACACCTTGGTTGCGCTCGGCTCTGCAGCTGCCTTTATTTACAGCACCTGTATCGTTTTTTCCATGACGGGGGATACGCACGCAGGCAACGCTGATACGCTGCACCACATGCTGCACAATTTGTATTTTGAAAGTGCCGCCATGATCCTTACGCTGATCACGGTAGGAAAGATGCTGGAGGCACGCTCCAAAGGAAAAACGACAGATGCTCTTCGCGGACTGATGCGGCTGACTCCCAAAACCGCACGCATCGTACGTGAAGGAATTGAGGAAGAGGTCCCTATATCGCAGGTAAAGCGCGGCGACATCTTCGTCGTTCGCCCGGGAGAGAGCATCCCATGTGACGGGATCGTTACCGAGGGCAATTCCGCTGTCAACGAAGCGGCGCTGACGGGAGAAAGCATTCCCGTTGACAAGGCTGTCGGCGACAGTGTTTATGCCGCTACGGGCAACACACACGGACTTCTCTTCTGCGAGGCTACCCGTGTCGGAGAGGATACGACACTTGCGCAGATCATCCAAATGGTTTCCGATGCTGCGGCGACCAAGGCCCCCATTGCAAAGACAGCCGACCGCGTATCGGGGATTTTCGTTCCGTTCGTTATGGGAATTGCGCTGCTCACGATGTGCATTTGGATGATGACGGGTGCCACACTCGGTCATGCACTTTCACGCGGAATTTCCGTGCTCGTCATCAGTTGTCCCTGTGCACTCGGACTTGCCACCCCCGTTGCCATTATGGTCGGAAGCGGTGTCGGTGCAAAAAACGGCATCCTGTTCAAAACCGCAGCATCCCTGGAAGCCGCAGGAAAGGCACGGATCGTTGCACTTGACAAAACAGGAACGATCACGAAGGGAGAGCCGCAGGTGACCGACACAGTTTGTGCAGACGGCATCACAGAGAACGATCTTCTGTCAACGGCATTCATTGCCGAGCACGGAAGCGAGCATCCGCTGGCAAAAGCAATCATTCGGGCAGCCGAAGCAGCAGGACTCGGAGGGACTGTCCCCGCCGTTTCCGATTTCCGTATTCTCCCCGGCAACGGATTGGAATGCATCCATGACGGCCAACATCTGATAGGGGGAAGTCTGAGCTATATCAAGAGCACACACATCGAAATACCAAAGCAAATTCTTTCTGATGCAGAACGCTTTTCCAAGGAAGGAAAAACGCCGCTGCTTTTCACCCGTGACGATCGTCTTCTCGGATTGATCGCTGTTGCGGATGTGATCAAGGATGACAGCGCGCAGGCGATTTCTCAGCTGCGCGAAATGGGCATCCGCGTCATTATGCTGACAGGTGACAACCGCTTCACCGCAGAAGCCATCGGTTCGGCTGCGGGTGTGGATGAGGTGATCGCGGATGTCCACCCCGACGAAAAGGAGGCTGTCATCCGTTCTCTGAAGGAGCACTGCGGCAAGCAAGAATTGGTCGCTATGGTCGGTGACGGCATCAATGATGCACCTGCGCTGACACGTGCGGACGTTGGTATCGCCATCGGTGCGGGAGCGGATATTGCCGTCGATGCCGCAGACATTGTACTGATGAAAAGCCGCCTTTCCGATGTTCCCGCAGCCATTCGTCTCAGCCGTGCGGTGCTCAGAAACATTCATGAGAACCTGTTCTGGGCGTTTGGCTACAACCTGATCGGCATTCCGCTTGCTGCAGGTGCATTTGCGGTACTGATGCATTGGGAAATGGATCCGATGTTCGGTGCGGCAGCAATGAGCATTTCCAGCTTTCTTGTTGTCACAAACGCATTGCGCCTGAATCTGCTTGACATTCACAAGCACCGCATATCCGCAAAATCTGCCCCACAAGACCTGTCCCCCATCGCGGTGACCGTACAAAAAGACGGTATGCCGCAGATCATACAAAACAAAAAGGAGAAAAAAGAAATGACCGTTACATTAAAAATCGAGGGCATGATGTGCCCCAGATGTGAAGCACACGTCAAGAAGGCACTGGAGGCGCTGGAGCATGTGACCGAGGCTATCCCCGATCATACAGCAGGCACCGCCGTTGTCAAGGCATCCTCCCCCATTCCCGAGGATGTACTGCGTACAGCTGTTGAGGATGCGGGATATACGTTCCTTGGATTGCAGTAAAAAGCAAGATGCAACCGGGTACTGTGATGCAGTACCCGGTCGTTTTTGATACCTGCTAATTCTGCAGATCATCGAAAGTTATCTATTGACAAAACAAGATGGATGCGGTATAATTATGTTGTACGTTTCGGAGGTGTAGCTCAGTTGGTCAGAGCGCACGGTTCACATCCGTGAGGTCAAGGGTTCGAGCCCCTTCATCTCCACCAGAATCGGTATCCTGCAGATACCGTATAAAGATCCATTCACGGAAGCACATTCTCGCAATGTGAACCGTATTTCAGAAAGGACATTCGTACGATGGAAAGAGAAAAGGTTTATCTTTTTAACGGAAAAAACATGGAGGGCTGGAAGACCCGTTGGAGCAAGGAAACGCCCAATTGGAAGGTTGAGGAGGACGGCACCGTTACCGTCGGCGATGAGGATATCATTTCCGAGTATGAGTTTGGTGACGCACATCTTCATGTAGAATTCAGAATCCCCTATATGCCTGATCATCACGGACAGGCAAGAGGAAATAGCGGTGTCTACGTTCAAGCTGCCTATGAGGTTCAGGTTTTGGACTCCTACGGCATTGAAGATCCGCAGAACAACGATTGCTCCGGTCTTTACGAAATGCACAAGCCCCTCTGCAATGCCTGCCTGCCTCCCATGGAATGGCAGACCTACGACATCATTCTCCGCGCGCCCCGCTTCAATCAGTACGGTGAGGTATCCGAGAACGGCAGAATGACAGTCATTCAGAACGGCATCGTTGTTCACAACAATGTCGAGCTGCCTCATGTAACACCCGGTGATATTTTTGAAGGCAAGCGTCCCGCGCG